>JBMOIK010000051.1:0-16082 GCA_049317365.1 Rectinemataceae bacterium
CCATTGTTCCGGGGATGGCCGCATCCACCGGCGGCGCTCCGGATGAAGGATTCCTGGCCTTGCCCAGCCAGTCCTGGAGGGCAGCAAGAAGGGGCCCTGAGCGGATGGGCTTGGTAAGTACTTCGTCCATGCCGGCGCGGAGGCACTCTTCACGGGTGAGGCGCTCCGCGCTTGCGGTCAGGGCGATGATAGGAGTCCCTTTGTTGGGATTGTCTGTCGAACGGATACGGCGCGTCGCGTCGAAGCCATCGAGTTCTGGCATGTGGATGTCCATGAAGATGAGGTCGAAGGGCCGTCGTTCAGCTGCTTTCACCGCTTCGAGGCCGTTCTCTGCAAGCTCAACGCTGTGACCGTCATTTTCCAGCTGGGTGCGGATGATTTCCTGGTTGATGGGATAGTCCTCGGCCACGAGGATGAGCCCATGGATGGAGCCGGGCAGAGGCGGTTTCGGGTGCTTGATGTCAGCTTCCTGGGCCGGCAGCGGCGCTCCCTCCGTCCTGTCAAAGCTCAGGATGAGCCAGAACTGGCTGCCTTCCCCCGCTGTGGACTGGAGTTCAAGCTTCCCTCCCATTAAGTGGGTAAGGTCGCGGGCGATGGTCGTGCCGAGTCCCGTGCCTCCGTATTTCCGCGTAGTGCTCGCATCGGCCTGGGTAAAGCTCTCGAAGATGTGTCGCTGTTTTTCCTTGGGTATGCCGATGCCGGTGTCCTCGACGGCGAACATCAGGCGAACGGTCCTGTCGTCACCTTCGACAAAGGCGATGCGGACGGTAACGTGGCCCCTGTCGGTGAATTTGACAGCATTGGTGACAAGATTCAGGAGGATCTGCCTGAGCCTGAGCCCGTCGGCGACTACGAGGGAGGAACCTGCTCTGCGACGACCACACGGACCTCGATGCCCTTCTCCGAGGCCTTGATGAGCGAGCCCCTCCTGAGATCCTCGACCAGGCTCCGGAGATCCGTCGGCGCCGGGTCGAGTTCGAGCTTCCCGCTTTCTATCTTGGCGCAATCAAGGAGGTCGTTGATGAGCTGGAGAAGGATGCTGGATTCGTCGAGGATGACCTGGGCCCGCTGTCTGGCTTCAGGGAGGGAGGAGGCTGACAGGACGAGTTCGGCGAAGCCGATGATGCCATTGAGTGGCGTCCGGATCTCGTGGGACACGTTGGAGACAAAGCGCGATTTCATGGAGCTGGCCTCGTCGGAGAGCTCCTTGGCCTCCTTGAGTTCGATGCCGGCGCGAACGATATCGCTGATGTCGTGTCCGGAGAGGATCAAGCCCCGAAGGTCGCCTCCGGATCCGCGCTCGGGGGCGAGGAGCCAGTCGTACCAGGCTCCGGGAACTGTCTGGTGCTCTATGTGGCGAGTCAGGCCACCTGACATGGCGGTTTGAATGTAGGGCACGAGGGCGGTAACCAGGCCCTGGAGCAAACTCGCTTCGGTCAGGGGCTTTCCGGGCAATGCCAGGTCGGAGATTCCGAAAAGCCGCAGGGCCGCAGGGTTGGCATACTGGCAGCGGGAAGCGGCATCCATGCGGAGGATGGGATCGTCTGTACTTTCGGCGAGGGCGCGGAATCGCCGTTCGCTGTCCTCGAGCTGGCGCTGCGCCCTGCCGAGGATGCCGAAGGCGAGGAGCATGGTGGCGAAGAGGGCAAGGCTGCCGAAGACAGTCGAAAGGATCGACAAAAGGAGGGCCTTGCGTCCCACATCCAGTATGGGGCGGTCCATCGTGATCTTGAGGTAGCAGACCGTTATTCCCAAGGTGTTGCGGATTGGTCCATAGACCGAGAGCTGCTCCCCCTCGGCAGGAGCGTCGACAAAGGGCCCGGAATTGATGCCAAGGCTTTTATGGATTTCGGGCCAGCGGGGATCCAGAACAGGGTCGAAGCTGCCACCTATCGTCGCCTCGAAGCCGAAGTGCTCGGCGAGGTCCGAAACGACAACCCTGTCAATGGATCTCGCCATCACGAGGTAGCCGATTGCCGGGCCCTGCCCAACAGAGCGTAAAATAGGCAGGGTAGCTACCATGAGGAGGCCATGGGCGGTCGGAACGATATCGGAAAACCCACCTGTCTTTTCACCCAGATTGAAAAGGTAGGAGAACTTCCTTTCGAAACCGGGCAGGAAATTCTCGAAGGGAGTTCCTGCCTTGAGTTCCGGATCCCAGCCCTGGCCCCATACAAGGTTCCTGGATGTATCGAAGACGGCCAGGAAGGCGAGGCGGTAGTTGTTAAAACTCGTGTCGGCAAGGCTGCTCGCGATGAAGGCGGGGGAGGGTGTCTCCACGAAGCTGTACATGTCATCCCAGGTCGCCCAGTCGCGTGCGAAGGTTTCGAGGCTGCTGACGTTCCTCGCGAGGGTCCTCTCCGCCTGCTGCCACCGTTTGGCGGATTCGCTGCGCTCGAGATTGATGAAGGTGGCGTAGATGTAGGGATGGAGGAAGCCCAGCTCGCGATCGAGGCGACGATGAACACAAGGACGAGGAGCGCTATGCTCCGTCGCCGCATCCGGGAGAATTGTCCTGAGGAGGAGGGATCGCGGCTTTTCCGATCCTGTGCCGTGGCCATGTTTCGTTTCATGGCATCAGCTGGCGGGCGGCTCCATGGCTGCGATCTTGGCCAGGCGCTCCGAATGGCGTCCGCCTTCGAAGGCAGTGTCCAGGCAGGCCGCGAGGATGTCACCAAGCGGGCAGGGGAGCTCGGTGCGGCCACCGAGGGCGATGAAATTGGCGTCGTTGTGTGCCCGAGCCATCTGCGCAGTGAACTCGTCATGGACCAGGGCGCAGCGTATTCCCGGCACCTTGTTGGCCGCGATGGAGATGCCGATGCCCGTTCCGCAGAGGAGGATCCCGAGGTCCCAGCCTCCTTTCAGAAACTCGGTGGTAGCCTCGAGGGCCTTGTCCGGGTAGTCGACGCGTGTTTCGGTGGCAACTCCGAGGTCGCGGACCTCGTGGCCCTGGGTTCTTAGCCAGGCCAGTACTTCGCGGCTCCGTTCTACGGCTCCATGGTCGTTGGCGATCAATATGCGCATTGGAACACTGTAGGCTTCCCGGGGCTCATTGGAAAGGCAGGAGGTGGAATCCGCAAGAAAATCAGTGCCGGACGCAATCAGGGAGCGGTCCTCCGGGCGTACTTGAGCCAGGAGGTTCCAATGCCACATCCGCTCTTCGATACCAGGCAGTTTCCCAGGCGTGTTCCTGTCCTTCTAGCGCCTCTGGCCCTCTTCGCGGCCTGTCTTCCTGCGCCGCTTCCGACTACCCCGCCCGCCTTCGACCTCAAGCCTCCCAGCCTCGTCGAGGCCGGGCCCACGGGGCTCCGCTCCTTTGTGCTGCGCTTTGACGAGGAGGTGCGGCCTGTGGAGGGCAGCTTTGAGCTTGAGCCGGGCGAGAGCAGCGAAGAGCCGAAGGCCAGGTCCGAGGGGGCGGATCTCACGCTCGAACTGGGGGAGGACCAGGTAGCAGGCAAGGACTACAAGCTCCTGGGCGAGGTCGTGGATGGGGGAGGAAACGGCTCGCGCTTCCTTCTGTCCTTTTCCGGCTTCAACGCCCACCCGGCGAGGCTCCGCATTTCCGAGGTCCTGACCGCGAAGAACAGCTCGCAGAAAAATCCGCACCGCGATTTCGTGGAATTCGAGGTTTTGGCGGCAGGCAACCTTGGGGGCCTTGAGTTCTCTGCCTCGAGCTCGACCAAGACCGTGACCTGGACCTTCCCGGGAGCCGAGGTTGCTCTGGGGGAACTCCTTGTGCTTCACTGCTCGCCCGAGGGAAGCGCGGCGGAACGCGACGAGGCCGGTACGGACCTGGAAGGCTCCGGGGGCATCGACGCCTCGGCCGCGAGGGATTTCTGGTCCAAGGCCGGACCCCTGCCGGACGCAACAGGAGTGCTCGTGCTCAGCGAGTCTCCGGGGGGCAAGCCGATGGATGGCCTGTTTTACGCAGACAGCGCCAAGGAGGGGCCCGTCGGGGAGGGACGGATCGAGGGCCTTGTGCAATCGCTGGTGGATTTCGGCCTCTGGACTGCGGTGGCGGCGCCAACCTGGGAGGATGCCTTCCGGTGGAAACCTTCGTCATCACGTTCCATCGTCCGCACAGGCTCAGGCGGTGAGCCGGGTGGATCCGAGTGGACGCTGTCGGCGACTGGGGGCCAAACCCCCGGGTTCAGATGAGCTCGCCCCCCGGGACTCAGATAAGGTCGCGGAAAAGGCCTTCGATCTCGTGCTTCGGGACGGCGCCGAGCTTCTTGCGGAGGGCCTGGCCATCCTTGAAGAGTATGAGGGTCGGGATGGACACTATGTCGAAGCGGGATGCCAGCTCGTTTTCGGCGTCCACGTCCACGGAGGCTACCTTTACCCTTCCCTCGTAGGTCTTGGCCAGCTCGGACACTACGGGGGCGATCATCTTGCAGGGGACACACCACTCAGCCCAGAAATCGACGAGGACGGGTATGGAAGAATTGACGACCTCCGACTCGAAGTTAGCTGCGGTAATGGCGAGGGCGGCGCTCATTGAATGCTCCTAGTGATTGAGTGATCCAATACTACGGAATCCCCGGGGCCTTGGCAAGCGACCCTTACTACCGAGTCCGTTGCATTGGCGACACGAAAACGCATTTCGCCTTGTATTGGCGAAGCGAAATGCGCTCTCGCGCAGCCTTTCTTCAAGACTCGGTAGTATTGCCCGAATCAGGGCTTCGGGCTATCCTTCGGAGCATGAAATCTGCCCCTTCCACCATACTCGCGCGACCCCACACCGATGCTGTCATCGAGCGCCTCATCAGGTATGCGAGGGTCGAGACGACGAGCGACCGCCACGTCGAGACCATACCCTCGACCATGAGCCAGTGGAATCTCGCACGATTGCTTGTCGATGAACTCAAGGCCCTCGGCATCGCCGATGTCAGCCTCGACGAGCACTGCTACCTCATTGCCACCCTGCCCGCGAGCCGGGGCCTGGAGGGCAGGCCCTCCATCGGGCTTATGGCCCATCTGGATACAGCCAGCGATGTCCCGGGGGCCGGGGTGAAGCCGTCTGTCGTGAAAAACTACGATGGCAAGGTCATAACCCTTGCCAATGGCCTTTCGATCGACCCCCTCGAATTCGAGGAGCTTGCCGACTACCTTGGCGACACCCTCATCACCACCGATGGCAACACCCTCCTGGGAGCCGATGACAAGGCTGGGATCGCCGTCACCATGACGGCGGTAGCCTGGCTCCTGTCCCACCCCGAGTTGATGCACGGCCCCCTCGAGATCATCTTCACCCCCGACGAGGAAACGGGGAACGGCATGAACCTCTTTCCGGTGAAGTCGCTGAAGTCGGTGGCCTGCTATACCCTCGACGCGGGCAGGGGCGGGGAAATCGAATTCGAATGCTTCAATGCCTACGAAGTGAAGGTCGAGATCACCGGCAAGTCCATCCACCCAGGCTATGCGCGCGGCAAGTTTGCCAACGCCACCGCCATGGCAGCCTCCTTCGTGTCGATGATCCCCAGAAGCGAGACTCCGGAGGCTACTGACGGCTGGTTTGGCTACTACAACGCCCATTCGATCTCGGGTGAAGTCGAGAAGGCCCACATCGAGGTCCTGGTCCGCGACTTCGACGACGAGGGCATGAAGCGCCGCCTCGAGGTGCTGGACAGCCTCGCACGCGCCGTCGAGGCCCAGTTCCCCGGTGGCAGGGTCGAGACCACGAGGAAAAAGCAGTACCTCAACATGAGGAAAAAGCTCGACGAGAGTCCCGAAGTCCTCGCGCGAATCCTCAAGGCCGCGAGCCTCGCGGGCGCAGAGCCCTTTTCCCGGCCCATCCGGGGCGGCACCGATGGGGCCCGTCTCACCGAGATGGGCATCCCCACGCCCAACGTGTTTGCCGGCATGCACAATTTCCACAGCCGCCTCGAGTGGGCGAGCGCGAGCGAGATGGTCCTCGCCGTCGACACCCTCCTTGAGCTTGCAAGGCTCTGGGCGGAGTAGGGAAAGACCGGCAGTCCCGCCGCCGGCCCCTCCCCTCCACTGCGCGACTCTGCGCTCCGCGTGGAGGTGGCCCATAGGTGGATTACATGGCCTTGAGCACCTTCCTCTCGATGAGCTGCATCGCCACGAAGAGGGCCAGGACCGCTGCCCCGATGAGGTCGGTGGCCAGGCCGGGGATCAGGAGGAGGATACCTCCGACAACCGCCATGATCCTTTCGTACCAGCGTGCGCGCGTGATGAACCAGCCCTCGACGCCTACCGCGAGTCCCGTGATCCCGATGATTGCCGAGATCACCATCCAGACGGCCTCGGCCGGGTGCTCCTGGACACCGAAGAGGAGCATCTCGGGGTTGAATACAAAAATGTAAGGAATTATGAAGGCCGCGATCGCCAGTTTTGTCGCCTGGACACCGGTTTTCATGGGATCCGACTTGGCGATGGCCGCCCCCGCGAAGGCCGCGAGGGCCACCGGGGGCGTGATGTCCGCCAGCACGCCGAAGTAGAAGACGAACATGTTGGCCGACAACAGGATGGCCGCCGAGCCTGCCGCGAAGGGGAAGCTGCCGATCCTGGCCATGTCGTTGAGGATCATGATGATGGCGGGCGCCGCGATCGTCGAGGTGATGACGTAGTTGGCCGTGGTCGGGACGCCCATGCCGAGGATCAATGAAGTAAGCATTGCGAATATCAATGTCACGAAGAGCTTGATTCCGTCGATGGAGGCCGCGGCGAGGCCGAAGCCCCTTGCGAGATCCGCCACCTCGCCCGCACCGCCGACGAGGATCTCGCCGAGCTTCAGGCCGAGGCCCGTCTTCGTGACCACGCCGATGATGATGCCCGCGCAGGCACAGGCCGCGATGACGCCGAGTGCGCCCCGGGCCCCTTTTTCGAGGCCTTCCACGAAGTCGCCGAAGGTGAAGGTAGGCGCCTGCTTCCGGGAGACCAGGAAGATGGATACCAGCGAGGCGATGACGATGGAGATGATGATGGCCCACATCGCGGCCTTCATGGGCGTGGCGCCCTCGGTGAGGAGCCAGATGATCGTCACAAGTGGTATGATCAGGTAGCCGCGCTTGAGGAGGAGGTCCCGGGCCCTGGGGATCTCGGAGCGTTTCATGCCCTTGAGCCCGAGTTTCCTGGCCTCGAAGTGGACCTGGGTGAAGACGGCGAAGAAGTACAGGAGGGCGGGGATGACCGCCGCCAGGGCAATGCGCCCATAGGGGATGTTCGTGAATTCCGCCATGAGGAAGGCGGCGGCGCCCATGATGGGCGGCATGATCTGCCCGCCTGTCGAGGCTGTCGCCTCCACGGCTGCGGCAAATTCCGGTTTGTAGCCCAGCTTTTTCATCATGGGTATGGTGAAGGAGCCGGAGCCGACCACGTTGCCCACCGAGGAGCCTGACACCGTGCCTTCGAGGGCACTGGCGATGACAGCTACCTTGGCGGGTCCGCCCGAGGCCCAGCCCGCGATCGAATTGGAAATATCTATGAAGAACTGGCCGAGGCCGGTCTTTTCCAGGAAGGCACCGAACAGTATGAACAGGAAGATGAAGGTGCTCGATACCCCGATCGGCGTGCCGAAGACTCCCTCGGTGGTGTAGTAGAGGTGCTCGACTATGCTTTTCACCGAGACGCCTCGGTGCGCGAACTTTCCTGGGAGGTAGGGACCGAGGAAGGCATAGGCCACGAAGCAAAGTGCAACTATTACGATAGGAAGTCCCACGACCCGCCGTGCAGCCTCGAGGACGAGGAGTATCCCGATGAAGCCTATGACGATATCGAGGTCCGTCCCCGAGCCAGCCCGCTGCGAGAGCACCTTCGTCCACAATGTCGTGATATACAGGGGAGCGGCTGCTCCGAAGACCGCCAGTACCCCGTCGATGGGGTTGATCCTGTCGCGTCGCCATTTCTTGCTCGAGGGGTAGAGGAGGTAGATGAGGGCAAAGGCGAAGGAGAGGTGGATCGTCCGCTGGATCATCGCGTCCAGCACGCCGAAGATAGCCGTGTAGATCTGGAAGATCGAGAAGGCGATGGCGAGGGCCGCAATGACCTTTCCGAGGAATCCGGTCAGGTTCCTATGGTCCGATTCCTTGTCGAATTTCTTCATGATCTCGTCGGCGTTGACCGGCGCTTCGGCCAATACCACAGTCGTCGAATCGCTCATGCGATCACCTCCAGAAACGTGCTGCAAGGACCTTTGTCCCCGATAGGACAAGCTGCCCCTGCGGCCTCATCAGGGCCGAGAAGGGATGGAAGGTTCCCCCGATGATGACGCCGTGGCCGCCCAGGTCGGCAACGCGTATCGGGATCCGTCCGAAGCGCCTGTCCATGGAAAGAACGTAACGCTTGTCTTCAATCCGGAAGCCCAGTTCCGTATCCGAGGGCATTCCGACAGAATTGGTATCATAACGGAGCTCGTAGAGCCTGAGCTGTCCATCCTCGATCCTGAAGTACTCGTCGACGGCGCTCAGGTGGATCGAATGGGTGTAATGATGAATGAAAGTCCCTTCGGGCAGGGCAAGGACGGCGAGGGTCACTCCCTTCCCGTCGGAGATGCGGAGCGCAGGAACCTGGGTGGTCAGGATCGCGAAGGCCGCAAGGGCGACGAACGCGGCGCCCAGGGCCGCCAGGATGAAGTGCGTGCAAGGCTGCCGCCCCTTCCCACGGGAAGGGACAGGTGCCGGAACCTCCGGCAGCCCGTCCCTGGAAGGGGAAGCATCCATTGGAAATCAGCTACTTGTTTTCCTTGTAGAACTTCTCGGCACCCGGATGGAGGGGGATGGAGATGCCAAGTGCACCTGTGGAGAGCTTGATGTCGCCGCCGCGCTTGTGCGATGCGGTGAGTCGTTCGGTGTTGGCGTACATGACCTTGAGGAGATCATAGACCAGGGTGGGGTCCATCTGGGCCGAGACGGCCAGGAGGGCCTTTACCGAGACCGAGGTCACAACGCTGGCCTGGCCCTGATAGGTGCTGGCCGGGATCTTCATGGGCGTGTAGAAGGGGAACTTTGCCGAAAGTGCCTTGGCGAGGGCTCCGTCTATGGCGATGATCGAGATCTTCTTGGAGACCGCGAGGTCCTGGATGGCGCCGGTCGGAATGCCCGCCGTGTTGAAGGCGGCGTCGATGTTGCCGTCCTTGAGGTTGCTGGCCGATTCGGCGAAGGACAGGTACTGGACCTTGATGTCGCTGTAGCTCAGGCCCGCGGCGGCAAGGATCTGGCGTGCGTTGAGTTCGACACCGGAGCCGGCGGCTCCGACGGAGACGCGCTTGCCCTTGAGGCCAGCGACGGTCTTGATGCCGGAATCGGCGAGGGCCACGAGTTGGACGACCTCGTCATAGAGGCAGGCGATGGGGCGGATGTCCTTGAAGCCCTTGCCGACAAAGGGTTCGAGATCGTTGTAGGCGTCGAAGGCATGGTCGTTCTGTACGAAGATGATGTCGACCTCGCCGTTCTTGAGCATGGCGACGTTGGAGGCGGAGGCCGTTGTGGCGGTCACGTTGACGTTGACATTGGGGATGTTCTTGTTCCAGATCTCGGCCATGGCGCCAGCGATGGGATAGTAGGTTCCCGCAGTGCCGCCGGAGGCGACCGTGATGAATTTCTGCTGCCCGAAGCCGAGTCCCGCGGCGATGAGCAGGATGCTTGCAAACGCGTACAACTTCTTCATGAGAATCCTCCTTGGATTTTTGCCCAGGGACCCGCTGTCCTTGGTTTTCACGGAAAGCCAGTATATGCCCTAATTCCGCCCGATGCAACCGCAATTGCCACTTCCTCGATGTCAGCGGGCCTGCCCTTGGGTCAGCCATACTGGGCACGGAGGCCCCAGATCGCTACAGTGTTCCCATGTCAACCGCAGAACTCCTCGCGCCCGCCGGCAACCCCGAGGCGCTTTCCGCGGCCCTCGGCGAAGGGGCCGACGCCGTATATCTCGGACTCAAGACCTTCAATGCCAGGATCCGGTCCTCGAATTTCGCCTTCAACCAGTTCGAGGCCGCCACCGAGGTGGTCCACAAGGCCTCGAAGAAGATCTATGTGACGGTCAACACGGTCTTCACCGACCGCGAGGCCGATAGATTGTACCAGTTGCTCCAATATATCGACCGCGTGGGGCCGGACGGGATGATCGTCCAGGACCTCGGCACGGTCAAGCTCGCCCGGGACAACTTCCCGAAGCTCCGGCTCCACGCCTCGACCCAGATGAACGTCGGTTCCGCCAAGGGCGCCAATTTCCTCTCGCGGCAGGGTTTCAAGCGGGTGGTCCTGCCGCGCGAGCTTTCCCTCGACGAGATCCGCTCGGTCACGCAGGGCACCAACCTCGAGGTCGAGACCTTCGTGCACGGCGCCCTCTGCGTCTCCGCCTCGGGACTCTGCCTCTTCTCGAGCTATCTTGGCGGGAAGAGCGCCAACCGCGGGCTCTGCGCCCAGGCTTGCAGGCGGCTGTACTCGAACGACGATGATTCCGGCTATTTTTTTTCGCCTGCCGACCTCCAGCTCGTCGCCCGCATCCCCGAACTGGTGGAAGCCGGCGTTTCCTCCCTCAAGATCGAGGGACGGCTCAAGAGCCAGGAATACGTGGGGGCTGTCGTGGCCGCCTACCGTTACATGCTCGACAACTGGCGCCTCGATCCCGACAGGGCCCTTGCCAGGGCCCAGTCCCTTTTGAAGTCCGATTTCGCGCGCTCGAAGACCAGCTTCAACATCGAGGGCAGTTTCGCGGAGGGCTTCATCAAGCCGGAGCAGTCCGGGGGCACGGGCATCAAGCTCGGGCGCGTCCGCGAGGTGCGGGCCTTCGAGGATGGACAGTGGGCCCTCATAGCCCCCAAGGATGCCGATGACGGCAAGCCTGCCGGTGTGGGTGTCGCAGGGGTAGCCGAGGGCGACTCCATCCGCGTGCACCGTGCGGACGACTCGGGCCGGCTTACCCTCAAGGTCAAGGACGTGAAGGAGAACCCGAAGGGGCTCTACCTCAGACTCGAGGGTGACTTCCGCGTCAACGACGAGGTCTATCTCGTGCAGACCCGCTCGATGGGCAAGCGCTGGAAGCCTGTCCTTCCAAAGGAGCTCGGCCGCTACCACAAGTTCCCGAGCCACGACTCGGCCAGGCTCCCCGCCTTCCCGAAGCCGCCGAGGGAGGCGCTGAAGGCCCTTCCCGAGGGATTGTACGCATTGGTTGGAAGGGTCGGCGACCTCCACGTCCTTTTGTCCGAGCGGCCGACCAAGGCCATGATCTTCTTTGACCGCAAGAACGCCCAGCTGATGCGAAAGCACGAGAAGGAGCTGCCCTTCAAGCGCGACTCCCTGGTGCTCTGGCTCGATCCCTACTTCCCCGAAGGCGATTCGGCCTGGCTCGAGGAGGCCCTCGCCTACTGGGTCGGACGCGGCCAGACCCTCTTTGTCGCCAACAACATAGCGCACCTCGGCATGCTGCGCGGAAAGACCGGCCCCAGGGGAGAGGACCTCACCGTGGTCGCCGGCCCCTGGCTCTACACCTTCAATTCCTGGGCTGCGGCCTTTGTCGCCGACGAGGGCGCGCGCTTTGTCATCCCTCCCTACGAGATCGGCAAGCAGGACTTCCAGAAGGTTGCCGCGACCGTGCCGGCCGGGGCCTTCATGCAGATCGTGTTCTCCTACCCGACCCTGTTCCGCATCCGCGCCGACCTCGCCAGGGCCTACGACTTCAAGGAATTCACCGACCGCGAGGGCATGCGCTACGAGATCCGCTCCGGCGGCGACTATTCCATCGTGACGCCCTCCGAGGCTTTTTCCATCGTCGACCGCATCCCCTTCCTCGTGAAGGAGGGCCTCGGCCGCTTTATCCTCGACTTTTCCGGCATCGAACTCCAGAAGTCCACCTACCGTCAGGTTTTCAAGGCCGCCTCCGAGGGCAGCGTCCTCCAGGGAACGAATCGTTTCAACTGGAAAGACGGCTTCTGGCGGCCCCCTGAAGAGGGCGCAGGGGAAAAAGGCTAGCAAGGGCGCCGACTGGCATGGCAGGGGCTCCGGATCCTGGTCAGGGTTTCCTTCGTCGCCGAACCATGGCCCGATCCTATTGCCCAGAAATGCCAAAGCCTATATTTTAGTCTTGTTATCAATGGAGGAATCATGGAAATCAGTGCGGCAAACTTTTCGACTCCCTCGATCCAGCAGTTCCGGGCTCCCCGTGGCGAGGAAGCCGGCGAAGTCGCCAGCAGTCCGGCCGAGGAAGCCGGGGAAAAGGGCAGGTTTATGAAGTCGGCAGAACAGGCCCAGGGACTGGGAACCAAGATAGACCTGATGGCCTGATCGAGAGGACAGGTGCCGGTGGGGAGTTTCCGCCGGCGCGGCCCTGCCTCCGGGCCTCAGGCCTTCGAGACCGGGACAGATGCTGCCTTGTCGCTGTCGTCTCCCAATCCATGAAATGAGTACAGGGTTACACCCGCAGCTGTGACCTCGATTTCCGCCACTCCCTTTGCCGCCAATCCATCAAGTGATTCCTGAGCCTCATCGATTGAAAGCCCCGATTCGAGGGCAAGTTCGGCAACTGTAAGTTTTCCCCCGGAAGATGAGGCTGTCGTCAGAACCAGGTGTTCCGTTTCGTCCTGAGAGAGACCTGGCTTTGCCCCCCGCCTGCCGAGGCCACGGAGGGCTCCGATGCCGGACCCGAGGGTAAACGCCAGGAGCACGAAGCCCCCCCCTATGGAGTTGGAGACATCCTTGCCCTGGGCCGCATCGACGAAGCAGGAAATCGATGCGCCGAGGAAGAGGATGGAGAGGATCAAGAGGAGAAAGGCAAGACCACGCTTCATGGCCTTAGTATATCCGGTCTAGCCACGCGGGCAAGTAATTCACATTCCGGTGGTCCTGCCGCTCGGCCGCTTTCGGGGCCTGGCCCTCCTAGGCTATCATCCCGGCTTTGGAGGCTCCAATGCGAAAAATATTCCCGGCTTTGCTTGCTGTCGTCCTCGGCGTGATCCTGGGTCTCCTTGCCTTAATGACACCTTCCCCGGCCTCGCCCGAGGCAGAGGGGTTTTCGGCACAGCGTGCCATGGTCGATATCGAGGTCATCGCAAAGGTGCCCCATACAGTATGGGACCAGGCCTCGCTGCCCCCGATACGCGCATATATAAAGGCACGACTCCTCGAGCTCGGCCTCGAGCCCATCGTGAGGGACTACCCCGCCATCACCGACGGTTTCGGGCACAGCTATCCCCTCGAGAACATCGCTGCGCGGATTCCCGGGAAGAGCGGCACTTTCATCCTCCTGGTCGCGCACTACGATTCTTCGCCCAAAAAGCGCAGCTTCGAGCAGGAGGGCTCCAGGGGTGCGGCCGATGACGGCTACGGAGTGTCCACCCTCCTCGAGATCGCGCGACTCATCAAAGCCTCGGGTACGACAGCGGAAAACGGGGTTGCCTTCCTCTTTACCGACGCGGAGGAGACCGGGCTCTGGGGGGCCCGCGCTGAGATGCTGTCCGGCTTCGAGGCCTGGAAGGACGTGAACTTTGTCATAAACCTCGAGGCCAGGGGCGTGAAGGGCCCCGCCGTGATGTTCGAGACTGGCCGGAACAACCTTGCATCCATCGAACTGTTCCGGGCGGCGCACTGGCCCTTCGCCTATTCCTTTGCTGTCGACGTCTATCGCCAGATGCCGAACGGCACCGACTTCACCGCCTTCCTGAAGCGGGGCTACGCCGGGCTCAACTTCGCAGTCCTTGACGACCTTTCGTATTACCACAGCGCGCGAGACAATCCTGCCAATGTCTCCCTCACTTCGCTCCAGCACTACGGCGAGCAAATCCTGCCCATTGTGAAGGCTTACACAGGAAACCCGAGTTACGCGAAATCGGATGCCTTCGTTGCGAAGGAGGACATGGTCTATTTCAACTGGCTTCCTGCGGTGTTCCTCTCCTACTCCGGTGGCTTCGCGGGCCTGCTGAGTGTCGTGATCCTCCTCTGTTTCCTTGCCTGGTTCCTGTGTTCCCTGCGGGGCAGGCGAGCGCGCCTGGGATCGAGCCTCCTGTGGTTCCTCGCCTGGCTGGGCTTCGCGGTCGTATCGCTGGCTCTCGGCCTCGGCGCGAGCGTGTTGTTCGCGAAGCTCGCGGGTCTTCCCTGGAAGATCAGTTACCTTCCCGGAGTGCCGGGTTACCAGGTCATCCCCTGGATCGCCCTGGGCCTTGAACTCGGACTTGCCTGGCTTGTCGCCAAGGCTGCGCAGAAGCGGTCCTGGGGCCGCGATTCGGCCCTGGCCGGCGCAATGGCCTTCAACCTTCTCCTCCTTGCGGTCTGTCATCGGTTTCTGCCTGGCGGGAGCTTCCTCTTCGCCATTCCCGTGGCTGTTTCACTGCTCGCCGTCTTTGTCTCGCGCCTGGCAGGCGCTCCCTGGATTGCCTTGGCAGGACCCCTCTTCGCCATCTCGCTGTTCGTGCCGGTACTCCATCTCTTCGATCTCTCGCTGACGCTGGGTGCCCTCGGCCTTGTCCTTTTCATGGCAGCCCTCCCGATAGCCCTTTCCGCTCCGATCCTGGCAGATTCCGCTGCTTCCGCGGCTGAAGGAGGCAGGGCAGCCTGAACCTTGCTTGACGCTCAGTTCCTGTGGGTGTAGTTTCACCAGACAAAGCGCTGTTTCATTTTTTCATCAGCGTCAGGAGCTGCGATGAGCGAATCGGCTGGCAAGGCACTGGACCTTCTTTTCTATCTTTCCAGGACTGAAGGCGAGATCAGCCTTGCGAAATTGTCGCGGGATACCGGCATGAACAAGGCCACGGCCCTGCGCTACCTGGCGGTCCTGGAATCGCGGGGTGTCGCAGAACGCAGGGCTGGAGGCTGGTCCCTGGGTTTGGCCCTCTACGAGCTGGGTACCAGGGTTCCTGTGCGCTCCCTCGTTGTCGAGCGCGTTAGGCCCTTTGTCGAGCGACTGGCCCGCGAGACCGGCGAAAGCGTCAACCTGGCCTGCCTGGCTGGAGGTACGGCTGTGTATCTCGACCGCGCCGAATCCGACCGCAGCCTCATGATGCGCTCCGCTCCTGGCGACAGGCTGCCCCTCCACTGCACAGGCGTAGGCAAGGCCATCCTGACCCTCCTGTCCGACGACCGCATACGTGCCATCCTCGGGCCAGGCCCCCTTCATCGCATCAACGACCGCACGCTGACAGATCCTGAGGACGTTATCCACGAGATCGAGCGGACCCGCGAGGCAGGCTATGCCCTGGACCGCGAGGAATACGAACTCGGACTCACCTGCATGGCCCTCCCCCTGGGTATCGCCGACGCGGATTTCTATGGCGCGATGAGCGTGTCAGGACCGACAGCCCGCATGCGCGATACGATCCAGCGCGACGGCATGCTCGACTCGCTGAAGCGGGCCACTGCCGGAGCACAGGAAGCGCTCAACCAGCGCCTTACCAAGGCCTGAGCAGGGAGCCAGGCTACCGCAACCTGGGCAGTCGCGGGGAAGGTCTGGCCTCCCCCGCGTGCGCCCGGGGGCCGCTCAGAATACCGCTTCGGCCTCGCGCTGCCGCTCCGTAGGCGCTACGACCTCGGCAGATTCCTCCCGGAGCACCGGCTTGAACTCCACGTGCTCCGCCACGATCTTGACCTTGGACTTCGACTTTCCCTCGGGATCTGTCCATCGATCCTGCTTGAGCCGGCCCACCACCCTGACGCCACGGCCCTTCCTCAGTGTTTCGGCGCAGGTCTGGCCGAGCCTGGCCCAGGCTTCGACATCGAAGAAGCTCGTCTCCTTCTCGAAGCTGTCGTTCTGCTTATAGAACCTGTTGCTGGCCACCGAGAAATTGCAGACCTGCGTTCCGGCTGGCGTCGTCCGGGACTCAGGATCCCGGGTCAGATTCCCCTCGAGCAAAATGGAATTCAAACTGTTCACCCTGACCTCCTTGCGTCACGCTTCGCCGGCCTGCGCTTTCGCGTGCGCACTTCAAGTACGCCCACCATCTGCGTTCCTGATTGCGATTCCGAGGCGAATTCGGAAGAAATCCAGCAGGGGAGGGGGAGTGGACAGGCTGGGTAGCGGATCTGGCTTGTCCTTCACCTTTCATTCAGGCTCTCGCAGGACTAGACTGAGGGTATGGAGAAGGTTCCATCCGCCTGATCCGTCGCTCCCAGGTTTCAAATCGGAGCGCCAAT
>JBMOIK010000052.1:0-16059 GCA_049317365.1 Rectinemataceae bacterium
ACCAGGCTGCAGCGGCGCCGCAGAGCCCTCAGTGGCCGAAGAGCCACCAGGCTGCAGCGGCGCCGCAGAGCCCTCAGTGGCCGAAGAGCCACCAGGCTGCGGCGAGGAACCTGAAGCCGCGGTAGTCGAGGCCTGCGTCGAGAAGGGCGTCAGACCATACAAGGGCGATGGCGGGATCGTGGTCTGACTCCAGGAGGAGCCTCGCCATGGCGCTGCCGTCGCAGGACGGACCATCGTAGCACGCCGCATCGGCCGGGAAGAGGGACCGTAGGGCTCCTTCGAAGGCAGCCAGCCTCTCCGGATCGGGGATGCGTTCGGCAGCCATCAGTCCGAGGAGGGACAGGCCCCGCCCCACGTCCGCAGAGAACTCCTCGTAGAGGGGCCAGAACTCCTCGCCGATGCCGGAGATCGAAGCCATGGCCAGCACGAGTTCGTCCGATACGAAGGCCGGTGGGTCGTCACGGGAAAGGGCTGCCACGAGGGTGGGCAGCGAGGAACGGCTCGCAAACCTTTCGAGGGCACCTGCAGCCTGGATGCGGAGCCTCGGCTCGGGCGCCCGCCGGACGAGTTCCTCGATGGCGGGAATGCTGTCGGTATCGCCGAGGCGGGCGAGTGCGAGGGCGGCGCTGCCACGGAGCGGGGCGTCGGCCACAAGGAGGGCTGCCCTGAGATCGGGGAGGGCCTCCAGGGCGCCGCGCTTGCCCAGGATGCGCGCCGCGATGTAGCCCGTGGTGTCGGCGCGCGCGGAGACCTCGTGGCGCAGGGCCGCGACCGTCGTCGAGTCGAGGTCTGGCAGGGCCTCGAGGGCGAGGAGGGCTTCGGTACGGATCTCGAAGCGCGGCGAGGACAGGTAGGCTGCGATGTCGCGCTGGCTCCTGGCCGAACCCGAACGCCCAAGCTCCCTGATGAGGGCGAGGGCCTCGCCCTGGTCGCCGCTCCGCTCGAGCCGGGAGATGAGGTCAAAGGCCCGAAGGTCCCTGAGCGACAGGAGGGCGCCGATGCTTTCCCTGATGGAGGCCGAGCCGAGCCTGACGAGCTTCCTCATCATCACCATACTGACAATTATGAGTATCGCCACGGCGCCGTAGAAGATCCGGTACGAGTCGCGCGGATCCAATCCCGCGAGGGCAAGGCCATCGAGCGCCAGTCCTCCTGCGAGGGAGCCCAGGGTTCCTCCGACGCCGTTGGCGATGAAATAGGCCACCGCGAGGTCGAGGGTGCGCTCACGCGGCACGATGCCGAAGTAGTAGGTCTGGCCCGCGCTGTCCTGGCCCGAGAACCCGAAGGCTGTCACGAAAAAGACGGCGATGAGCACAATTGAGGCTGCCTGGGGTCCGACACTGTCGGGCATGAGGATGGCCGGTGCGAAGCCCAAAAGGGCGATGAAGCCGAAGATCGCGAAGAGGGGCTTGGCACCGAGGCGGTCGAGGACCAGGCGCGACAAAAGGCCCACCACGACGCCGGCCAGGCTCGCGATGAAGGAGAGGGCCATCACGAAGCCGTCGCCCTGGAGCCAGGCGGATTTCGCCCAGACCGGCAGGAAGGAACGGCCCATGCCCGCCGTGAAGTTGAGGAGGAGGTAGATGGCCATAAAGCGCCTGTACGGCGCCTCGCGCATGGCGAGCCTGAAGGTCGTGAGGATGCCGCTGCCTGCCTCGGGTCGGTAGGCCTCCGGTTCGGGGATCCTTCGTAGCCAGATGAGGCTGACAATGCCGATCGCGATGCCCGAGCCGATGAGTACGGCATAGAGCCAGGTGGCTGGCTCCCCCCCCAGCGCCAGAGAGATCAGCAGGTTGGTGGCGAGGGCGGAGAGGCTTGCGAAGATGCCCACGCGGGAGATGAAGGCGCCCCGGTCCCCGCCCTCGGCCAGGTTGGCGATCACGGGGTTGTTGCCGATCATGCCGACGCCGCGCGCGACATTGAAGCCCGCCACTCCCAGGAAGAGGAGGGCCAGGGCCAGAGCGCGGTCGGCAACCAGCGCCGCCAGGACTACCGGAAGGGTGAGGAGGGTACGGGCGAGCCATCCTCCAAAGTAGATGGAGACGATGGGCCGCTTTTCGACGAGGCGCTTGCCCAGGGGCATAAAGAAAAAGGAGACGTAGGTCAGGGCGTTGATGAGGCCCAGGTAGGAGGCCGAGGCACCCAGCCGGAGGGCCAGGAGGGTGATGAGCGATCCTGCGACGATGACGAAGGAGCTGGCGTTGAAAATGTTGAAGCGGTCGAAATTCCGGCGTGCCGTGATGCGGGCCGAAGGGCTGAGGGAGGGATTCACCGGCACAGTATAGCAATTTCATGTTCGATGGGGGAGGGTGGCCGAGCTGCCGGCTTCCTGCCCGGCACTCCCTGGTTGCGTTTCACAAGGCAAGGATGAACAAGAGGCCATGGAAAACATCAAGGAAGCGATCGCAGCCTGGCTTTGGGCAGAAGACCAGAAACAGCTCGCGCTTACTCGTGCAACTGGCAAGACGCCTCTGCTCGTTTCCGTATGAGTCTCCATTCCTCAGCACAAAGAACTCGGGCTTGGTATTCCAAGATCCTTGATCAGGCATGCCCTTCTCAGCGTGGAGGAGCTTCTCCATTCCATTCCTGATCCGTTTGCGCTGCTTCTTCGCTCTGACCCGATCCATATTGTTCCTGAAGTTCGCGATTGTAAATGTAGTAGTGTGGATTCCTGCACCCGGGTCGGTTGCGCGACAGCCTCAATTGGGCATTTCTGCCTTTTCCAACCACAATTCAGTTGCTAGATTCTTCTTCTGGGATGCGTGGCTCTGGTTCGTCAAACATGCCGAGGATGGCATTATCGACGATCAGGTTTTCAGGTAGTAGCCGCCCCTGAATGGAAGCTGAGGGCGAGAGAAACGGAGCGTGCGGTGGCAAGCAAACAATTTTACGACCGCGATGGACTGCGCAGGGATCGCCGGGCGGCGTCAGCGCGGCGAAAAACCGTGGCAAGATCGACTTTGGGTGGAGCAATCGCTAGCTGGGAAAAACGTCTGGAGTGGGGTCTTCAAGACAATATTCGGCCTGATAGTCACTATCCTACTCCCCCTGGTCAAGGTCGCTACTGGCATGCGGCAAGCTCGCGGCTATAAACCGATCTTCCTTGCCCGCCGCGTTTCCATCGAATAGAATCTGCCAGAAGAGGCGGCCCGGCAGCGGCCAGGTGGTTCGGAGGGTCGATGTTCAGGATCGCACTGTCATCCAGCGTTTTTCCCGACCTGGGCCCGGACAAGGTGGTAGGCCGCGCCAAGGAGCTTGGCTTTGACGGCATCGAGTGGACAGGGCAGCTCCACCTCGGCTCGGGTGACAGGGACAGGGCCAACACCCTGCTTATGACCACCCTGAGGGCAGGCCTCACCATCGCAAGCTACGCCCCTGCAAAAGCCCTTCCCTCAGCCTGCGAAGACAGGGTCGCCATCGAGGAGGCCCTCGAAACAGCCCGTTCCATCAACGCGCCGATAGTCAGGATAGGCCTCGGTCCGGGCTGTCGCAGCGAGGGACGTCAGCGCGTCATTTTCCTGGACAAGCTCCGGCGAATCGGCGACCTGGCAGGTTCCTTTGGCATTTCCCTTGCCTTGTCTCCGGCCGCCGGTACCCCCCTCGACTCGCTGGTCGAGGCGCTCTGCCTCGCCGATGAACTCTCCCATCCCTTTGTCAGCCTCTCGTGGGAGCTGCTTGCCGATGAACCCGATGAGGAGTCAACGATCCTCATCGAGGACGATCCGGGAGCCTTCACCCTCCTTCGAATGGGCTCCGGAAGGGTGGGGGCCGGGAATCCGCGCTCTGGCGCGCTCAACCTCGAGCCGGAACTTTGGGAAAGGATCCTGCGAGCCTACTCAGGGAAGCCGGGCTCGAGCCAGGTGGGCTGCTTCACCCTCCTCGGGCGCGACCGCATCGACAACGAGGCAGGTCTCCAGTTTCTCGCCGAGGACCTCGCCTTCGCGCGGCAGCTCTGGGACCTGGAGAACGCCTTTACCAGGAGATAGGGAAGTCGCGCAACAGCTCGGGTTTCGCCCTTTGTCTCGATCGCCTCCGAAGCCGTGGTTTCCCTACGAGACAGGAGAGAAGACCGGGATCTCGATCCAGAAGACGCTTCCGACGCCCAGCTCGCTGCGTACCCCGATCCGTCCCCCCATCGTCTCCATGAGTTTCTTGCTTATTGTCAGGCCGATCCCCGTTCCCTCGATCTCGGTATTTTCTGCGCCAAGCCGGTTGAAGGGCAGGAAAAGCTCCTGCATCCGGCCCTCGGAAATCCCTGCGCCGTTGTCTGCGACCGACAGACGTGTCATGCCGCCCTCGGAACTCATGCTGACGAGCACCCTGCCGCCTGGCCTGTTGTACTTGATGGCGTTCGAAAGGAGGTTGACCAGCACCTGCTTGAGCCGCATGCGGTCACCGAGCACTGGACTGCTCGCAGGAAGCTCCAGCTCCAGCCTGATACTGCTTTTCTCTGCGAGGGGCTGCACGAGCTTCCGGCACTCCTGCGCGAGCTCGGTGAACTCAAGGGCTTCGAGGCTGCACTCGATGTTGCCGCTCTCGATCCTGGAGAGGTCGAGGACCTCGTTGATGAGGTCGAGGAGGTGGTGGCCTGCCTTGGTGATCTCCATCACCGAGTCGAGGTGGGCCGGACCGAGGCTGCGGTCGGCCTCGAGGAGCTGGCCGAAGCCGAGGATGGCGTTCATCGGAGTGCGGAGTTCGTGGCTCATCTGCGAGAGGAACTCGCTCTTGGCGCGGTTGGCCCTGATGGCTTCCTCGTGGGAAAGGGCCAGCTCCTCCTGCAAGCGCAGCATCTCCGTTATGTCGGTCTTCAGGGCCAGGAAATGCGTGATCGTGCCTGTCTCGTCCTTGACCGGCGAGATTGTGGCCGACTCCCAGTACAGCTCGCCGCTTTTCTTCCTGTTGTGAAAGATTCCCGTCCAGTCCTCCCCGGACAGGAGTGTCTTCCACATGCTTGAGTATACCTCGGGGGCCATGTCACCGCCCTTCAGGATGCGGGGATTCTTCCCGATGACGCTCTGGACCGGATGGCCGGATATCCTTTCGAATGTCGGGTTCGCGTACTCGATGTCGCCCTTTCGGTCGGTGATCACAATGGTCACGGGGCTCTGCTCGATGGCCTTGGAGAGCGTACGATACCACGAATCGCGTTCGCGCTTTTCGGCCTCGGACTTCTTGTAGGTGGAAACGTCGTAGACGGCGACCCGGAAGAGAGGCCTGCCATCCGCTGCCCTTGAGGGGACAAGGGTCAGGTGGGCCCAGAATTCAATCCTGTCGCGCCGGAACATGCGTATCTCGCAGGCCTGTGTTGCGCCTGTCTCGAATGCGAGGCTCTGGTTCCTGGCAAAGGCTTCCAGGTCATCTGCGTGAATGAACCGGTAGACGCTGCCTTCATGCAGTCTCGCCTTGTCGAGGCCGAGCATCTCCGCAGCCGCGACGTTCGCCTCGAGGAAGGTCCCAGACTCCGCGATCGTGAAGTAGCCGAAGGGTGCCGAGTCGTAAAGGTCCATGTAATGGGCCTCGGCAACTGTCGGGCTGTGTTCATGCGGGCTCATGCATCATTCCTTGTTTCGCGGGAATCCTCTGTCTCGACAGGCTGGCACAGGCTCCCAGCGGTGTTCTTCGCTGTTCCGCACCCTCATCAGTATCGTGCGCAGGGAGCTTCGAGTCCATGCCCTGAGGCCAGGACAGATCGAGCTTTCGAACCCTCGCCAATCATGCTATGGTTTTCCAGAATGGCGGCCCGGCGTGCCGCAGATCCCTGTTCCAAGGCGGTATCATGGACTCCATACTCCTCGACGGGCACTCGCTCGGTATCAAGGAAACCGTCCTCGTCGCGCGCTTCGGTGCCCGGGTCGAAATCTCGCCCGAGGCTTTCGGGCGAGTTGCCATGTCCAGGGCTGTCGTCGACCGTTGTGTCGCCGAAAACAGGGTGAGCTACGGAATTACGACAGGCTTCGGCAAGTTCAGCGATGTGTTCATTTCCGCCGAGGACAACGCCCTTCTTCAGCACAACCTCATCGTGAGTCACGCCTGTGGCATCGGCGAGCCCTTCCCCCTGGAGGTTGTCCGCGCCATGGCCCTCCTTCGCGCCAACGCCCTCGCGGTCGGCTTCTCCGGTATCCGCCCCGAGACCCTCCAGTCCCTCGTCGACATGCTCAACGCCGACATCGTGCCCGTCGTCCCCGAAAAAGGCAGCCTCGGCGCCTCGGGAGACCTCTGCCCCCTGGCCCACATGGTGCTCGTGCTCATCGGTGAGGGCGAGGCCTTCTACCGTGGCACGCGCATGCCCGGAGGCGCCGCCCTCAAGGCCGCCGGCATGGCTCCCGTCGTCCTCGCCCCCAAGGAGGGCCTGGCACTCATCAACGGTACGCAGGCCATGACTGCCGTCGCCGCCCTCGCGGTCTTCGATTCCTGGAAGCTCCTCCGTACCTGCGACCTGGCCTGCGCCCTCAGCTTCCAGGCCCTGCGCGGCATCGTGGACGCCCTCGATCCGCGTGTGCATGCGCTGCGCGGCCAGGAGGGCCAGGAGGTCTCAGCCGAGCGCCTCCGCGCCCTCCTGTCTGGCTCGAGTCTGACCACGCGGCAGGGTGAGCTCCGTGTGCAGGACGCCTACGCCCTGCGCTGCGCGCCGCAGGTGCATGGCGCCAGCCGCGATGCCCTCGGCTATGTCACCGACATCGTCGAGCGCGAACTCAACGCGGTCACCGACAATCCCCTCATTTTTCCCGGCGGGCAGGACGACCCCGACCTGGAGTTCGAGGCCCCGGAGGCCATGATCTCCGGGGGCAATTTCCACGGGCAGCCCGTCGCATTGGCCATGGATTTCCTGGCGATCGCCATGGCCGAGCTCGCGAGCATCGCCGAGCGCCGCATCGAGCGCCTCGTGAACCCCCACCTCTCCAATGGCCTGCCAGCATTTCTTACCCGTTCAGGCGGCCTCAATTCCGGCTTCATGATCACCCAGTACGCCGCGGCCTCCCTCGTCTCCGAGAACAAGATCCTCGCGCATCCCGCGAGCGTCGATTCCATCCCCTCGAGCGCCAACCAGGAGGACCACGTCTCGATGGGCAGCATCGCCGCCAGGAAAGCCCGTTCAATCATTGGCAATCTGCGTTCAGTTGTGTCGATCGAGCTTCTGGCCGCCTGTCAGGCCCTCGAGCTCCGTGCCGAGGCCATGCGCGTGGACCTCGGGGAGAGCCTGTCGCCGGCGACGAAGGCCGCGTACAAGGCCATCCGATCCACCGTGCCGGGACTCGGTCCCGACCGTGTCATGTACCAGGACATCCAGGCCGTCGAGGCCCTTGTCCAGGAAGGCACTGCCCTCAAGGCCGTCGAGGATGTCATCGGCGAGGAGGACGAGGCCTTCGCCTGGGAGGAGGACATCGACGGGGATGACATCGAGGATGATGACATCGAGGATGATGACATCTACGGCGAGCCCGACGGCGAGCCTGATGAAGAGCCCAGCAAATGACCAATGCTGATGTTTTCGCTTCGATGACGCTCAGGCTCGAGTTCGACAGCCTCCCTCCCGACCCGGTCTTCGAGCCGGGCATGCGCCGGGCGCCGCGCCGCGAGGCACGGCTGACGAAGGCCCAGGAGGCCCTTGCCCTGCGCAACGCCCTCCGCTACATCCCCGAGAAATGGCACGCTGCCCTCGCTCCCGAGTTCCTTTCCGAACTCCGGGAGAAGGGCCGCATCTACGGCTACCGCTTCAGGCCGCAAGGCAGGATCTCCGGCAGGCCCTGGGATTCCTACCGGGGCAAAAGCACCGAGGGCCGTGCCCTCCAGGTGATGATCGACAACAACCTCGACTTCGAGGTGGCCCTCTATCCATATGAATTAGTCACCTATGGCGAGACCGGCCAGGTCTGCCAGAACTGGATGCAGTACCAATTAATAAAGAAATATCTCGAGGTACTGGACGAGGGCATGACCCTCGTCATGGAATCCGGCCACCCTGCGGGCCTGTTCAAGTCCCACAAGTGGGCGCCCAGGGCCATCGTCACCAACGGCCTGATGATCGGCATGTTCGACAACTCGAAGGACTTCGCCGTCGCCGCGGCCCTCGGCGTCGCGAACTACGGCCAGATGACCGCAGGCGGCTGGATGTACATCGGGCCCCAGGGCATCGTGCACGGCACCTACAACACCCTCCTCAACGCCGGCCGCCTCAAGCTCGGCATTCCCCAGGACGGCGACCTCCGGGGCAGGCTCTTTGTCACCTCCGGCCTTGGCGGCATGTCGGGAGCCCAGGGCAAGGCTGCTTCGATAGCGAACGCGGCTTCCATCATCGCCGAGGTGGACCCGAGCCGCATCGAGACCCGCCATTCGCAGCTCTGGGTCGACGCCGTAGCCCTGGAACCCGGGGAAGCCTTCCGCCTCGCGAAGGAAGCCCAGGCAGCGAAAAAGCCCCTCGCGGTCGCCTTCCAGGGCAACGTGGTCGATCTTCTGGAATATGCCGATTCGCATAACCTGCACATCGACCTTCTTTCCGACCAGAGTTCCTGCCACGCCGCCTACGAGGGCGGCTATTGTCCCGCCGGCATCTCCTTCGAGGAGCGCACCCGCCTCCTGGGATCCGATCCCGAGGGATTCAGGAAGCTCGTCGACGCGAGCCTGAAACGCCACTTCGAGGTCATAGGTCGGCTCTCGAAGAAGGGCAGCTACTTCTTCGACTACGGCAACTCCTTCCTCAAGGCAGTCTGGGACGCGGGCGTCCGCGAGGTCTCGAAAAACGGCTACGACGAGAAGGACGGCTTCATCTATCCTAGTTATGTTGAAGATATCCTGGGGCCGGAGCTCTTCGACTACGGCTACGGGCCCTTCCGCTGGGTCTGCCTTTCCGGGAAGCCCGAGGACCTTAAGAAGACCGACGCTGCGGCGATGGCCTGCATCGATCCGGACCGTCGGGGCCAGGACCGTGACAACTGGGTCTGGATTCGCGATGCGGAGAAGAACCACCTCGTCGTCGGGACCCAGGCCCGCATCCTGTACCAGGACGCCCTCGGCCGCCGCGACATAGCCCTGAAATTCAACGACATGGTACGGAAGGGCGAGGTGGGGCCCATCATGCTGGGCCGCGACCACCATGACACCGGAGGCACCGACAGCCCCTTCCGCGAGACCTCCAACATCAAGGATGGCTCCAACGTCACCGCCGACATGGCCACCCAGGTCTTCGCCGGCAACGCGGCGCGCGGCATGAGCCTCGTGGCCCTGCACAATGGCGGCGGGGTGGGGATCGGGAAGTCCATCAACGGCGGCTTCGGCCTCGTCCTGGACGGTTCACAGAAGGTCGACGAGGTCATCGGCATGGCCCTGCCCTGGGATGTGATGGCAGGGGTCTCGCGCCGTGCCTGGGCACGCAACCCCCACGCCATCGAGGTGTCCGCCGAGTACAACCTCAAGCATTCGCAATTAGGACATATCACCCTGCCCTACACCGTGGACGACGCCCTTGTCGAAGGGACAGTGGGCTGATGGAGGGACCGCCTGCTGTCCAGGGGGAGGCCCCCGCAGGCGTGGCCGCGGCGCAGGCTGCCCTCTCCGATCCGTCGGCGATGCTGCGCCGGAAGTACATCCTCGCCCTGGGCTTCATCGCCCTCCTCAGTATGGCAAGCCAGCTCGTCATCCAGCTCGCGCTCGCGGGCAACGACGACTCAGGCCGTGTGGTGAATGTCGCCGGACGGCAGCGGATGCTCAGCCAGAAGATCGCGAAAAGCGCCCTGCAAATCCTTGACGCCGAGGACCTCGAGGCGCGGAGGCCCCTCGCCGCCGAACTCAGTGAGGCGGCGGAGCTTTGGCACAGCTCCCACGACGGCCTCTTGCACGGGGACGAGGAGCTCGGAATAAAGGGTCGCAACAGCCCCGAGATCCTTGGGCTATTCACCCGCCTGGAACCCTCCTACCGGGCCATCCTTGATGCGGCTGCCGCGCTCGGCCGCGAGGCCCTCTCCGTCAGCGCAACGCAGGCCTCGCTTCAAGCCCTGGCCGGTCCCATATTGGACAAGGAGGCTCCCTTCCTCGCTGGCATGAACGCCATAACCTTCCAGTACGACAGCGAGACAAGGAATCGCGTCTTGTTTACGCGAATCCTCGAAGCGGTATTGCTGCTCATCATGTTCGGGGCCCTGGCCCTCGAGGCCCTCCTGATTTTCCGGCCGGGGGAGCTGGAACTCGGCAGGCTTTTCCGGGACGCGGCCTCGGCAAACGGCGCGCTCGAAGCTGCACTCAAGGACAACCGCACCCTTCTCCGCGAACTCCAGCACAGGATCAAGAACACACTTGCCATGATTTCGGGCATCGTGTCCTATTCGGCGACCAGCAGCAGCTCCCCGGAGGCCGTCGCCAGCCTCGAGAGCGTGCTCGCGAGGATCCGTTCGGTCTCCGACCTTTATTCGCTCCTCTACTCCTCGGAATCACAGGGTGAGGTCGGGCTCGACGAGCACTTTGGCAAGGTCGTCGCAGGCCTTGAGTCCCTGGCCAAGGGCATCCGGATCACGACAGCATTCGATCCGGTTGCGGTCTCAGCGACCGACGCGGCTCCCCTGGGCATCATGCTCGCGGAACTGGTGACCAATGCGGTCAAGTACGCCTTTCCCAGGGGGCAGGGCGGCGTCATCAGCCTGGCCCTCCGGAGGACCGCAGGAGGCGCTCGCCTCGAGGTTGCCGACGACGGTGTTGGCCTGCCGCCTGGTTTTGTCCTGGGCCTCAATTCGGGGACAGGCCTCACACTCGTGAGCGGCCTCGCCGGACAGGTCGAAGGCCACTTCAGCATTGAAAACGGCGTCATCGGCACGATCTGCGTCGTGGAGTTCCCGCTCGCGTCAGTAGCCAACCCATAGCAGGGTCAGGCCCCAGGGGCCGAGGGCCCCCGGCGCGTCCTGCCGGCCGCCCGCAGCCAGGAGCTGGCCGACCGATTCCAGGCTTCTTTTCCCGAGCCCCGCTTCAAGTACCAATGCTGACAGTATCCTCACCTGGTTGTGGAGGAAGCCGTCTCCCTCGAAGAGGAGGTCGACGAGGGCGGGACCCCGCGTCGTCGCCGCATCGATCGCAGTGCCGGTGAGGCCGCCTTCGTAGCGCCTTGCCTCCACCCTGACCGACACGAGCTTGCGAACGGTGTCGGACTTCTCCTTCTCGTTCGACAGCTTGCGGAAGTCGCGCTCGCCTACGAGGAGGGCCGCCGCCTCGCGCATGGCCACGAGGTCGAGGACCCCGACGACGTGGTGGCTGTAACGCCGAAGGAGGGGGTTGGGACGATCGGCGAGGTAGAGCCGGTAGCGGTAGAGCTTCGACTTCGCGCGGTAGCGCGCATGGAAGCGGGGATCGACCGTGCGCAGGGTGAGTGCGGCGAGGTCGGGGGGGAGCTCGTGGTCGAGGGCTGCCAGTATCGATGCAGGCGGCATCGGAGAGCGACAGTGGAAGCTCAGGGCCTGACCCTCGGCGTGGACACCCTTGTCCGTCCTGCTCGCACCTGTCACCTCCACGGGTTCGGCCAGGACCTTGGAGAGGGCGGCCTCGATACAGCCCTGGACGCTGCGGACGCCGCCGGGTTGGCGCTGCCAGCCCTCGAAGTCGCTGCCGTCCCAGGCCAGGGTCAGGAGGAAATTCAAACGCGGCATGGCTGCCTCCTTGTGCCACATACTAGCCCGGATGAGCTGTTGTTTTCCTCTCCGCCAACCTATACTAAGTGAGGATCTTGCCTGGAGTGGCTTGCAAGGCTGCGCCTGATGCCACCCATGCAGCCGATTCCGGCCTTTTGTACCGAGGTTCAGGGGAAAAAAAAGGAAGAAACCGCCATGCCTGCTAGCATTCTGGATTCAAGCTTCGATTCCCGGATCGCGGTACGGCGCGACGACGTATCAGAGCTCGCCCACCTCCATGCAGAAAACCATCGCCTGGCCGAAAGGGTCGACGAGCTCGAACGTCGCATTTCCCTCCAGCCCCAATCAGGGCTGCCGACGCATTTCCGCCTTGAGGTGGAACTCGACAGCCTCATCGAGAAGTGCAGGGAATCCACGGAAAGCGGCTTCACCCTCCTCATCCTCCAACTCGGCGAGGACTTCCAGGCGGTGCGCAAGACGATCAAGGGACACCTCACCGAATGGATCCTCTACCAGACCGGCGCGCGGATCGCAGCCCAGCTTCGGGAAGGCGACCTCCTCTTCCACACCCGCGAAAACGAGTTCGTCATTCTCCTTCTGGGAATGAAGGGAGAACCCCTGGCCCAGTTCCTGCGCGACCTCGTCTCGCGCCTCTCGGAGCCTCACCTGTTCTCTGGCCTCAGCATCTCGCTGACTGCCTCGGTGGGAGGCGCCTACTGGCCAGAGCACGGCCTCGAACGTTCGCGGCTCCTCCAGTACGCGGACATCGCGGCCGCGACTTCCCGCGAGCGTGGCAAGGCCTTTACCCTCTTCCGTCCCGCCCTCCAGACCGAGGCCGCCGAGAAGGTCGAGCTCCGGAGCGCCATCGTCAAGGCCATCGAGCGCAACAACCAGGAAACCCTCGGCGAGCAGTTCTTCATCGTCTTCCAGCCCAAGCTCTTCGTGAGCGCCCTCGACGGGGATCTTTTGAAGGTGGAGACCATCGAGGCGGAGATCCTTATCCGCTGGAGGCATCCCGAGCGCGGCGTGATCAGGCCGGACCTCTTCATCCCCCTGGCCGAGGAGACGGGTCTCATCCTCCCCCTCGGGAAGTGGCTCATCTACGAGAGCACGCGGAGGCTCGCCCACTGCCTAAAGGAAGCGCCAGCCTGTTCGGGCATGTCGATCAACCTCTCGGCCCGGCAGTTCCATTCAGACGACGCCATCGAGGTCCTCACCGCCGCTATGGCCCGGAGCGGGGTCAGGGCCGACACGCTCACCGTCGAAGTCACCGAGACCGGCCTCTTCGACGATCCCGAGAACGCGGCGCTCATGCTCTGCCGCTTCAAGGATCTCGGGCTCCGCATCTCCCTCGACGATTTCGGGACCGGCTATTCCTCCCTCTCCCACCTCCACCGCTTCCCCTTGAGCGAGATCAAGATCGACCGGCAGTTTGTCGAGCACCTTGCGACAAGCCGCGAAGACCAGGTCATCGTGCGTTCCCTTGTCGCCATCGCAAAGGGCATGGACCTCTCCTTGGTGGCCGAGGGCGTCGAAGAGGCCGACGCAATCAGGATCCTCTGGGACATGGGCTGCACGGGTTTCCAGGGCTATCATTTCGCCAAGCCCCTCTCGGAAGAGGACTTTATCGCCTTTTGTGCGCGCATCGCCGCCCGCGGCATGACCTGGGATCTCGCAAACCCTCTCTGAGGCCCACGCACTCTCGCCCAGCCCCGACCTCTGACACCGCCACAGAGCCGACACATCCACGAAAACTGTATCGTACGTTACAGCGATCGGCCCGGAATTGCGACATCTTTGTCCTGCATGACGGGGAGGTCGATATGGAAATGAACGTGGCAATCTCGAGTGAGCGGCAGGCTGGTCTTGCGGCTATCATCAAGCGTCTCCATGACGGCGAGCCTGTTTCAAAGGTGCGCCGCGACTTCGCGAAGCTCATCCGGGGCGTCTCGGCCGGCGAGATCGCCGAGATGGAGCAGTCCCTCGTCGATGGCGGCATGCCTGTAGAAGAGATACAACGCCTCTGCGAGGTCCACGTCGAGGTATTTTCCACTGCCCTCGAAAAGGGCGAACGATCCCATACCATGAGCGGCCATCCCGTCCATAGCTACCTGGCCGAGAACCGCGAGGCTGCCGGGCGCATCCGAAGCCTTCTGGCTGAGGCGCGGAGGCTTGCCTTCGGCAGCCGTGACTTCGACTCGGCCAAGAAAGCGCTCGCGGGACTGCGCAGCATCGAGGTCCACTACCAGCGCAAGGAAAACCAGCTCTTCCCCTGGCTCGAGCAGAAGCGCTTTACCGGCCCCTCCAAGGTGATGTGGGGCAAGCACGACGAGATCCGCGCCCAGCTCAAGGCAGTCGCCGCGAAACTCGAAGCCTGCGAGGCGGCCTCGGGCGCCTCTGATCGCAGGGCTGCCGTGGCCTCCGCCAAAAGCTTCCGCTCCGAGGCAGGGAAGCTTGCCGGCATGATGCGGCGCATGTTTTTCATGGAGGAGCGCATCCTCTTTCCCAACGCCCTCTCGCGGCTTTCGGAACTCGAGTGGGCTGACATCCGCCAGGGTGAGGATGCCATAGGATTCGCCTGGATACAGCCCGGCGCAGCCTGGGATCCCGAGGTCATCAGGAGGCGCGAAACAAAGGCCCCCTCCCTGTCGGAACTCGTCGCGCATGCGCAACCGGGCATGTATGACAGCCCCAGAGCGGCCGGGGAGTCCACCGCAGCGCCCGCAACTCCTTCAGACGGCATCCCCCTGTCGACCGGCTCACTCCCCCTCGCGGTCCTCGACAGGATCCTCTGCCTCCTTCCCGTCGACATGAGCTTTGTCGATGCCGAGGACAGGGTCGCCTGGTATTCCGACAGCCCTCATCGCATCTTTCCCCGAAGTCCCGGTGCCATCGGCCGCAACGTGAAGAACTGCCACCCTCCCAAGAGCCTTGCCGCAGTGGAGCAGATCCTCGCTTCCTTCCGCTCTGGCGAAAAGGATACAGCGCGCTTCTGGATCGAGATGGGCGGGAGGTTCATCGTCATCGAGTACTTCGCCGTCCGTGACCCCGGTGGGATCTATCTCGGCACCCTCGAGATGAGCCAGGACGCGACAGAGATCAGGGGGCTGGAGGGGCAGCGGCGGCTCCTCGATTGGGAGGCAGAAGGGGTAGCGAGCTAAAGCGGAAAAGTTATGCTACATTCTCCGACTAGGTTGCCCCTGCTCGTGCGGCGGCCCAGACCGGTCAAGGAGGCCCCCATGCATACGACACGCCGCGCGCTAGCGATCCTCGTCCTTATCAGCCTGTTTTTCCCCGGTTTTCTTGCTGCCGAGGCACCGGCCGCGTCAGACGGCCTGGTCCTCAACCAGGGCGAGACCTTAGTGACGACCCTCCTGTCCATCCCCGTGGCCTTCAAGATCGCGGCACCCCTGGTGTTTACCGTCCAGCAGCTTTCCACCAGCAATGGCGTCTCCGCTCCCGGCCTGGTCCTTTCAGCCCTCTGGACCCTCCCGAACTCCCTCCTGATGGCGAGCATCGTCAACAACGATGCCAAGGGCATCGCCCTGTGGCGCGGCGTCAACCTCGGGATCGATGGCCTTTCCTTTGTCGGGATAGCCGGCTATGGCGCCTGGGTTTTAGCCCAACCCCGCACCAGCGGGAGTTGGAACGATCTGATAGGGTTGATCATGGTCATCTACTCGGTCCCCTTCGCCATCTCCTTCGGCCTCGACTTCATCCCCTACCCGATCGAGGCCCATAAATGATCAAAACCCCCTCGCCTTGACCCGTCCACAAACCCCGTGCTACTGTCCGTTCGCCTTAGCCACAAGCTGAGGCAATCGGGCATTAGCGCAGGTGGTTAGCGTACGAGTCTGGGGGACTCGGGGTCCCCGGTTCGAGTCCGGGATGCCCGAAGAAAGTCAAAGAAGCCGTCCTACGGGACGGCTTCTTTGCTTTATTGGCAGCACCGCGACGCGGTGGCATCCCGGACTTACGGGATGCCCGACCTAAAGCAAGTCGTTGTTGTACAGCGACTTGCTTTTTTTAATGTTATCGCTAGTAAACACAATTTTCGGCGTGTAGCACAGAATGTAGCAAGGATTTTTGGGTTGTAGCTCCAGTTTGGAGGCTCAATGCAACGGAAACCGTATTCAGTCTGGAAGCGAAGGCTGCCTTCGGGGAAGGTCAGCTGGTCGGTCCGCTTCCGCCTCGAGGACGGAGCCTGGGGCACCGCCAAGGCCAGCGGCCAGGCTACCAAGACAGCTGCCGAGGCCTGGGCCATCGAGTACCTCCGGCAGGGCAAGGTTGTCACCAGGGAGAACATGACCTTCGGGGTCTTCGCGAAGGGTGTGTAGCGTAAACTAAAAGTACCCAGAAAGATCAATCTGGCATGGACGGAAAAATCGTCAGAATTCCCCGTAATAATCGAGTGGGGTTTTCCGGCGAAAGCCCCTGTAGGATGAAAGCCTGC
>JBMOIK010000053.1:0-15980 GCA_049317365.1 Rectinemataceae bacterium
GTCCAATTTCCCTATTGATGACTTCAGTGCTATTTCCCATAGCGCGATAGTGCTCACATAAATCTCATTAGCCCTATTCTCAAGTATTTCTCTTGCCTTTTTTGATAGTCTTTTTGTATCAAGTAAGGACCATAAAAGAGTATGAGTATCTAGGAGATACTTCATTTCTCAATTCCCAAAAGCTCTTCAGCTGTCATGGCAAAGTCATCCTTGAAGATCACTTTTGCCTTTCCCTCCAGAGTTCCCAATTTCCTTTTGCCTTCGGGCTTATCTTCAACATAGGGGACAATCATGGCTATCGGCTTTTTCTTTTTTCCATATAGAATTCCAATGCGTTCCCCATGTTGTACCAAGTCAAGTATTTCTGAGAAGTGAGCTTTTAGCTCACCAACGGGTAGTGTCTTCATATGCCTATATTAAATCAGGACAATCTTCTTGTCAAGTTGTCACGTAAAAAATTGCGAAGGTAATAGGGTAGTTTTAAAATGCCCAGGAAGCACAGCGCTCAAGCAATTCATGATCTTACTACCGAGTCTTGAAACAAGGCTACACAAGAGCGCATTTCGCATTGCTGTACTTGGGCGAAATGCGTTTTTGTGTATCCAATGCACCGGACTCGGTAGTAGGAATGGATAAGGCGAACGCATATTGTCAAAGAATGATAATAATTATCCATTTGTATTATTCTTGCCCTTGATCTCTAAAAAAATCCCGCTCCAATATGTCACCTGACTCTCCATAGGCGCAACGCAACTTCATGCACTACTCTTCATCAACTCATTTCGCGGACTTTGCTTGCTTCATTCTTCAGGGCACAAGGTGGCACAAATCACCTCTTTACTGTCACCCCCTGAGTCCTTGCCGTCAATCCCGCCAATTCCAAACCCTTATGACAGCAGCCAAGCACCTGATTCATCAAATCCTTTGCCAAACGGCTCAAGATGCGCGATGATTGGAGCAGGGTGGGGGACTGAAGATGGCGGTAGGTGAGCAAGTTACAGCTACAGAAGAAAATAAAAGGATTAAAACGTTTGTAATAGACACCAATGTGCTTATCCACTATCCGGAAGCGATCATGTCCTTCCGGGACAACGAGATCGTCATACCCCTCGAGGTGCTTGAAGAACTCGACAAGCTCAAGTCCTTCCCCGACCAGCGGGGAAAGTCGGCGCGAGACGCAATCCGTTTCCTTGCCTCGACGCTGCGCAAGGGCAATCTACAGGACGGGGTCAGGCTCGAAAACGGGTCTACCCTCAAGGTTTCCTACAAGTTGCCCAAGGACCTTCCCGAGGGTATCGCCATTGACAGGATGGACAACAAGATCATCCTCTGTGCCTGGGCCCTTCAACTGGAGGGCAGGCGCGTCTTCTTCGTGTCGAAGGACATCAACGCCCGGGTCAAGGCAACGGCCCTCGGACTCCGGACGGTCGACTACGAAAAGCAGAAGGTCGACATCGCCACCCTCTACCAGGGAATCCGGGAGATCGATGTCAGTGCCGATTCCTTGGCCAGACTCGAAGGCTCAGGCGAGCTCGCCTGGAAGGAGCGCTTCCAGCCCAACGAATTTGCCTTTCTTCGAGACAGGAACTCGGGACGGGGACGGCTAGTCAGACAGGATCGCGAGGGTCTCCGGCTTTCATCCATCCCCGCCTGGGAGGGCAATGTCTGCGGCATATCGCCCCTGAATGACCGGCAGCGGGTCGCGATCGAACTCCTCCTCGACGACTCGGTGAAACTCGTCACGCTGGTCGGCAAGGCCGGAACGGGCAAGACCCTCCTTGCGATAGCAGCGGGCCTCAGGAAGACCATCGAAGAGCATAAGTACTCACGGATGCTCGTGACGCGGCCTGTGGTGCCTGTAGGCAAGGACATCGGCTACCTGCCCGGCGAGAAATCAGCCAAGATGTCCGCCTGGATGCAGCCCATCTTCGACAACCTCGAGCAGATCCTCGGCGTGTATCATCGTCCTAATTGTAAAAGCATCGAGCAGCTCGTGAAGGAGAAGGCCCTCGAGATCGAAGCCCTCACCTTCATCCGCGGACGCAGCCTGCCCAACCTCTACATCATCATCGACGAGGCGCAGAACCTCACGCCACACGAGGTCAAGACCCTCGTCTCGCGGGCCGGGGAAAACACCAAGGTCGTGCTTGCGGGCGATCCGGAGCAGATCGACAACATGTATCTGGATGCGAACTCGAACGGGCTCTCGTACCTCGTCGAGGCCTTCAAGGGCCAGCGGCTCTACGGCCATGTGACAATGCAGCGCTCCGAGCGCTCGGAGCTCGCAGAACTCGCGGCGAGCCTGCTGTGAGGACGGCAGCATGAAGGTGGACTTCTGCGTGAACTGCCGGCGGTTGGTGCTCGCGGACTTCAGTTACTGTCCCTACTGCGGTGCCGACCTCGGCAGGCCGACCGACCTCGCAACCCTCCTCGCCGACCCCTTCTCCAGGCTCGAAAAAAAAGCCGAGCGCACCGTCGTCGACGAACGCATCCACGACCTCGAATCCCTCCTCGCCGACATGGAGGTTGAACTTGAAACCATGCTGGCGGGTCGGCATGAGGGGTAATGGCTGACCTGCAGACGAGACAATGCTGGCGGGTCAAAAAGAGGGCTGACACGCCAGCATTGTCTTATTTCAGATATTTCACATAACCTTGGTCGGTGCCGAGGATGTGGCCGTTCAGCCAGTCCTTGAGGAAGGCGAGCGTTCCGGCCGACAGGACCGAGGCGCCGCTCTGAAAGTCATCGCGCAGCTTCAGGACCTGTTTCACGAGGTCCTCGTGCTGCCCACGGTGCGCCCTTGTGTCGGGATAGCCGGTCGCGGAGAAGATGGCCTCCTCGTCCTTGAAGTGGGTGGCCGTGTAATTGATCAGTTCTGCGAGGATCCCGCCGAGGGCATCCCGGCCGAGTCCCGAGTCCATGGCTTCCGCGAGCTTGTTGATGAGGGCGACCAGGCGCTGGTGTTGTGCGTCGATTGTCCCGTTGCCGACCTCGTACTCCCTCCGCCAGGACATGAAGCCGCCTCGGCGCTGCCTGAAGACCTTGCCAATCAGGTCGATGACCAGGTCGGTGTCCTCGCCGAGCTTGCGGTTCTCGGAATCGATGCTGCCGGACTTCCCGGCGCTGAGGTCAGTGATGATGCGGGCAGCACGCTCGTGCATGGCCCTGTGCCTCGTGGCGAGTTCAGCGAGTTCGGGCAGGTCGCCGACCTCCTTCTTCGCGGGGCCGGCCAGCCAGACGCCGAGTTCGCATGACGCGTGGTCTCCTGCCTTGGATGCGTCGACCTTCACCTTGCCGTGGATGGCCGCGTTGATCCTGGCAACCCAGGCACGGTGCTGGAGCTTGAGGATGGTGGACAGCGAGCTTGCTTCGAGAGGGGGGACTCCGCTGGCCACAAGCGCGGCACCGGAGAGCCTGAGCTGCTCGACATCGCTCTGGGCGATGGTGAGGGCGTTGAAGTTGACATCGTTGAAATTGCTGGTGACTATTTCCATGGTTTCTGCGATGGAATGCGTCGCAGACTCCAGGTGCGAGAAGCGCGAGTCGAGGGATCTTACTTCGCCGCTGGCCTCGCCGCTGGCTCCCTTGATCTGTGCGCTGACCTCGTTGAGCGAGGAGATGGCATCGCGGATCTCGCGGCCTGCCAGGGCCAGCTCGCTCGTGCCATTCTTGATTTCGAGGAAGGAGTCCGTGGCGCGCTGCACACGGTCTTCGACGGTGGCGAAGATTTCCGCGCTTGCCTGCGATGTGGCCTCCGCCTTCTTGATGGAGGCGATGAGGTCCGCAAGACGCCCCGAGATGGCCTGCGCGCTGTCCGAGGAGGAGGCTGCGAGTTTCCGGACCTCTCCGGCGACGACTGCGAAGCCGCGGCCCGCCTCTCCCGCGTGGGCTGCCTGGATGGCTGCGTTCATCGCAAGGAGGGAGGTTCGCCCGGCGATATCGTTGATGGTGGAGATGAACGAGTTGAGGGTGTCGATGGAGGAGACGACGCGCTTGATGATGTCGATGCTCGAGCGCATCTCCGCCTGCCCGTCGCGCGAGAGGCTGGCGAGGTCCTTGATTTCCTCATAGCGGGCCCCTGATTCGGAACTCATTCGCTCGATGGAGGCTGCCATCTCCTCGGAGGCAGCCGCGGACTGCTGCGACGCGAGGGCGAGCTGGGCTACCTGTCCATCGAAGCGCTGCACCAGTTCATTGATGGAGCCGACAGCCTTGCGGCCGAGGAGGAAGTCATCCTGGAAGGCTTCGACCGAGCCCTGCATCTCGATATTCTTGTCGCTCGCGATAGCCGCCAGCTTGATCGTATCGAGGACATGGCCGGCCAGTTCCTCCTGGTGGTCCCTGCTCTTTTTAAGGATGTCGAGGACCTCTTCATTGCAGGCGTTTGCCATCGCCGTGGCATGCCCTGCCTCTTCGGCTGCAGCCAGGGCTGCTCGACGGGGAACTACAAGGAGTAGCCAGGAGATGACCAGGCTCGCCACGAGCGCAAGGCCGCCGAGGGGAATGACCAGGCCAGGAAGGAACATCGCTGCAGCGATGGAAAGAAACAGCACTGCGATAGATACGATCGAGCTGATGCCCTGGCGCTGCCCCTGAGTCGATGCATTGGCCATTATGCCCCCACGGTTCCACTTTTCGGCGTTTCCGGACCAGTCCTCGCGGCGCTATCCGTATGATTCGAGCTACAGGGATTGTATACGAACCGGCTTCCAATATCCAACATGGGATTTTTCGCTCCCGCTTGCCATCCTGGCTTCACCTGTCGGACAATACGCCAATGTGGGATTACTTCGAGCCGATAGAAGGCATCTGGTATCGCTGGGACATCAACGGGGCAGAGGTCTGGCTGTTCCGGACTGGCGATGAATGGCGCCTGGGCGTGAAGCCCATCCGCCTTTCGGAGGTGTGTCCTCTGGCTGAGGGTCCATATCCGGCCGAGGGTGAGCCTGATTTCCCCATCCTCGTGACGGTTGCCAGGTCGCGGACGATCGCGCTCAGGCCCGTGATGCCGACCCAGCCCTTCCTCATATCTGCGCGCAATGACGTCAGCCTGATGGGAGGCCTTGAGACCCGCTTCCTCGTCGACCTCCCCGCTTCCCTCCGTTTCGAGCTCGCTACAGGGGAATTTGTCGGAGAATGGCGCCCGGTGCTCCTGTCGAACACCTGGTTCGGAGACCGCATGGATGGCTCGCTCTGCCTGGCCATGCCCATGGCCCTCGATCCTATGAGCATCGAGGAACTGCGCGCCTCCGCCTCAGGGCCGCGTTCGGGGGGCATCCTGGTGCGCTGCGAGATCCTCCTCCGCAACTCCGGAAAAGCGAGCCTCGACCTGAGCCAGCTGGCGGTCTGGTCGGAGCTCCTCCCGATCTGGAACAATGCCGGATTCCTTTCGACCTGCAGGGTCAGGATGGACGGGTTGCCCGACGGAGCCCTCCGCACGAGCGTCGATCTCGATGCGCATGAACCGGGGGCGAAGCTGCTCTCGCAGGCGAGGGTGGGCCAGAGCGAGCGGCTTGTCCGGAGCGGAGTCAATTTCCTCAGGGCGATCACCGGCCTCCGCTGAGGCCGCGGGCTCAGCGGAGCTCTCGGAGCCCTGGCCGACCTGCCGGCCCTTCCGCTCAGGCCCTGAACGCCGAGTCCCTGTCCTCCACCATTTCCGAGGTGCTGTAGAAGCGGATCTTCGGGTTGCTTCCCTTCACCCTTTCGAAGAACCAGTCCGAGTCGGACATGAAGATATGTGTGCCCCTGATGTCGATGAGGATCCTTTTCGAATTGTCATCGAGGAAATCGCGGAGGGCCTTCTGGTCCTCCGAGGTGATCCAGTGGGCGATCGTGAAATCGATGGGCTTGTAGACGCATTTCGCGGTGTATTCATGCTCCATGCGGTACTGGAGCACCTCGAGCTGGAGTTGTCCGACGACACCCAGGACGCGCAGGTTGGGATGGTGGGGTTTCGAGAATATCTGCACCACGCCTTCTTCTGCCAATTGGTTCAATCCCTTGTGGTACTGCTTCTCCTTGAGCGGGTCGGCGTTCAGTATCGAGCGGAAGATCTGGGGCGAGAAACTGGGAATTCCCTTGAAATTGATGGTTTCGCCCTCGGTGACCGTGTCGCCGATCTTGAAGGTGCCCGTATCGTGGATGCCGACGATGTCTCCGGGCCAGGCCTCGCTGATGATCTCGCTGTCCTGCGCCATGAAGGCTGTCGGATTGGCCGTCCTGAAGGGTTTGCCGCTCCGCACGTGGAAGTAGGTCTTGTTGCGCTCGAAGGAACCCGAGCAGACGCGGAGGAAGGCAACGCGGTCACGGTGCCTCGGGTTCATGTTGGCGTGGATCTTGAAGATGAAGCCCGTGAACCTCTCCTCGCCGGGGTCGACCATCCTCTCCTCGCCCTTCTTCGGCGTCGGGTGGGGCGCGATGTCGGTGAGGGCGTCCAGGAGCTCGCGGACGCCGAAGTTGTTGAGGGCGGAGCCGAAGAACACCGGCGTGGCAGTGCCAGCCAGGTATTCCTCGATGGTAAAGGCCGGATACACGCCCGAAAGGAGGGCTACCTCCTCGCGGAGCCTGTGGGCCAGGGAAGGACCGACCTTCTCGTCGAGGAGGGGGTCTGCCAGGTCGTTGATCGTAACTATGTCTATCGGCCTCTGGATCTCGCCGGGGAAGAAGAGATGGAGCTTCTTCTCGACGAGGTTGTACACGCCCTTGAAGTTGCGGCCCTGGCCGATGGGCCAGGTCACGGGCCGGACGCCGATGCGGAGCTCACGCTCGGTTTCGTCCATGAGCTCCATCGGGTCCTTGCCTTCGCGGTCGAGCTTGTTCATGAAGGTCGCGATGGGGGTATGCCGCATCCGGCAGACCTCGCAGAGGCGGCGAGTGCGCTCCTCGACGCCCTTCACCGAGTCGATGACCAGGAGGGCCGAGTCGACGGCGGAAAGGCCTCGGTAGGTGTCCTCGGAGAAGTCCGCGTGGCCGGGCGTATCGAGGAGGTTGATCTTGCGGCCCCTGTACTCGAAGCCCATCACCGAGGTGCTGATCGAGATGCCGCGTTCCTTCTCGATTGCCATGAAGTCGGAGACCGAGGAGCGGCTTTGCTTGGAGCCCTTCACGGCTCCGGCTATGTTTATTGCGCCACCGAAGAGGAGGAGTTTCTCGGTGATCGTCGTCTTGCCCGAGTCGGGGTGGGAGATGATTGCAAAGGTGAGTCGCCTTCGGAGCTGCGTTTCGAGTTCGTCCACGTTGGGCCTTTCTTGGGCGTGGCCCGCGCGCGTCGGGCCTTCGGAGTAGTTCTGGCGGGGATAGGCAAACGACTATAGCCGAAAGCCCCTGTCCGTGAAAACCGACCCCGGATGCATGGGCAGGCACGACTCCCGGCTCTATCCTTGTCCAACCGCGTGTCGAAAGTATAGACTTTCCCACAATGCGCATGTCCCGATTCCCGAAAACCATCCTCCTCGCCGCTGCCTTGCTTGCGCTTGTGCCGAGTTCCTGTTCCCGCTATCTCGGCTGGGGAGTCCTCCTGTGGTCCAATCCCGGATCCGGGCTTCACGCCGGCGCAGTCGTGCCCATCTATATCAAGTCGAACATCGAAAAGCTCTACGTCGTCGGTGTTCCAGGCAGCACGAAGAAGATCGAAGTCCCCCTCTGGCAGATCGACCTGTACCGTTCCAGGGGGCAGGCTGAGAAGGCCCTGAAGGACTTTGGCAACTTGCTCACGAGCTATCTTTTCGCCAACCGCGACGGCCTTCCGGTGCGTGACAAGGCCACCAATGCCAGCAAGCGGGTCTACCGCCTGCGCGAAGGACAGTCGGTCAAGGTCCTCTCCCCGGCTGTCGGAGATGTAGTCAGTTCGGGCGACGAGGTCCTGGAGGGACAGTGGTACAGGATCGTCACTGAAGATGGCACGAAGGGCTTTGTCTTTTCAAACACCATGCGCATGTATGACGAGCTCACCGAGTCCCCGCCAAGCACCGCTTCCACCTCCCCGGGCGATTCGGCGAAGAATGTCGACTTGGTGTTCTCCCGCAACTGGAGGGCCGAGTACTTCCAGGCCATGATCGACGAGGGTCGGGTCGACCTCGATGTCGTGTCCCCCCGCTATGGATTTTTCGCGGATTCGGTGCGACGCCAGATCCGTATCGAATTGCCCGCCGTTTCGGAAGTGTTCAATTACAACTCCATCGCCCAGTCGGGCGGCGACTTCGTCTTCGAGGGCACGCCGCTCCGCATCCGTTTCGAGGGTGACCGGCGGATGATCGCCGACTGGTCCGGTGGCGAGACCCGGGCGGATACGGTGGCCATGGACCTGGGGGCCAATCCCTTCGCCTTGACGGCTCCCCGGCAGACGCAGCCGACCCAGCCTTCCAGACAGCCTGCCTCATCCAGGCCCAGTGGCGCTCCCGAACCTGGCACTCCTCCCCCTGGCTCAGCCTCGGGTGGAAACTCAGCCGAGGGGAATACGGCTGCGGCTCCCTCCATACCCATGGGCGCGACAGCCGCCGAGCCCCCCGTGGACACCGGTTCCGATCCTGCCTCCGCGCCTCCCTCCGCAACCGCCACCCAGGCCATATTCGTCGTACTTGGTACCGATTTGCGGGACGCGATCCGTGTCGAGGAGACGCGGAGGCTCAATGGCCTTTCAGCCTTCCTTTCCTCGGGGGAATCATGGACCATGATCCCCGAGGTCCTTCCCGCCGATCCTGCTGCGGTCCCAGCCGAGGTTGCGACCCCGCAAGGGGCCGGCACGGAGACCCATGCTCTCCCGACCTCCGAGCTCGTGCTCTCGCGTTCGGGCCGATTCACCTGGACTGACATCATGCTTGTGCCGCCCTCCTACCTCCCCGATGACCTTGGCGCCGTCGACAAGGGCACCGCCTCTGGCGAAGCCACGGTACGCCTGGTGCTGGCTCCTGCCCTCCAGAGCTCCTGGGAGGGAGTGGTATCCTTTCGTTACGACGGCACGGGAGTCTGGGAAAACTTCCTCTATCGCCACGCGGGCGGGAAGCTCGAGCTGATTCCCCCCTCGCCGGGATCCATCCGCGACCTGGCGGTGGGTGCCGCCTCCGCTGTGCAGCCCCTGGCCTTCGAAGCGAAGCGCTGAGCCATGGCCTTCGTCCAGTTCACCGGCGTGTGCCTTGCCTTCGGCGCCCGCGACATCCTTCGTGATGCCTCGCTCTGGCTCTCGGCAGGCACGAGGGCAGCCCTTTCCGGCGCGAATGGCGCGGGCAAGTCCACACTCCTGAAGATCATAGCCGGGCTGATTCCCCCGGATTCAGGCGAGCGCGCGGTCACCAAGGGCGCGCGGCTTTCCTACCTGCCGCAGATGCTCAGTTTCGACGAAGTGGCCGAGGGATACGGAGCGCGGGGTCCAACAGTCTTCGAGGAATCAGAGCGCGCCTACGACTTCGTCGGCCCCATGCTGGCTCGCCAGGACGAGATCGGCCACCTGCTCCAGGCTTCGACCGCTGACGACGGGGCCACCGCCCGCCTTCTCGAGGAGAACCACGACATCCACGAAGCCGTCGAGGGTTCGGGCTGGTACAATCGCCGCGAGACGATATCCTCGGTCCTCGCCGGCCTGGGTTTCCGGGACAGCGACCTCGAACGCCCGGTCTCCGAGTTCTCAGGCGGCTGGAGGATGCGCGTCGCCCTGGCCAAGGTCCTTCTCGAGAATCCCGACATCATGCTCCTGGATGAACCAACCAATTACCTCGATCTCGAAGCCCGCGAGTGGCTGGGGCTCTGGCTTGACAAGTATCCCGGAGGCCTCCTGGTGGTCTCCCACGACCGCTGGTTCCTCGACTCCACGGTGAAGGAGGTCTACGAGGTCTGGAACGGCCACCTCACGCGCTATCCAGGCATCTACACCGCCTACGAGAAGCGCCGCGCCGCCGAGCTCGAGGCCGTCTTCACGGCCTGGGAGCGCCAGCAGGAGGAGATCGCCCACCACGAGGAGTTCATCCGCCGCTTCCGCTACAAGGCCTCCAAGGCTTCCCTCGTGCAGAGCCGCATCAAGATGCTCGACAAGATAGTACCAATTGAGATACCCGAGGGAATGAAGCGCATCCACTTTTCCTTTCCCGCTGCGCCGCATTCCGGACGGGCGACCCTGCGCGCCTCGGGCCTCGGCAAGGCCTACGGGAACAACCGCGTCCTGTCGAACCTCGACCTCGAGATCGAGCGCGGCATGAAGGTCGCCTTCGTCGGACCCAACGGCGCGGGAAAATCGACGCTCATGCGCATCATCGCGGGTGTCGATCCCGAATTCGCGGGAACACTGACCTTCGGTTCCGGAGTCGCGCCCGCCTATTTCGCGCAGGACACCGCCGACACCATGGGAGGGGAGGGCAACGCGGAGATGACCGTCGAGGAAAGCGCAGAGACCACCTGTCCTACGGAGCTCCTGCCCAAGATCCGCAATCTCCTCGGAGCCTTCCTGTTCCGGGGCGATGACGTGAACAAGCCCCTCAGGGTCCTGTCGGGCGGCGAGCGCTCGCGCCTTGCCCTCCTGTCGATGCTGCTCAGGCCCATGAATCTCCTCATCCTCGACGAGCCCACCAACCACCTCGACCTCACCTCGAAGGACGTCCTCCTCGAGGCCCTGAAAGCCTTCCAGGGCACCGTCCTCTTTGTGTCGCACGACCGTGACTTCATAGAGGAACTCGCCGACCGCGTCCTTGAGCTCGAGACCGGCGAGCCCCCCCGCTGGTATGTCGGCGATTATAGGTACTATATGGAAAAAAAGGCACGCATCGCCGAGGAGGCTTCCTTGGGCGCAAGCCCGGGAGGCGCGCTGCCCTTGTCGCAGGGCCGCCAGGGAAGCCTGCCCCAGTCCGGCAAGGCAGCGGCCGCCTCCGTCTCTGCCGACCCCACCCGCAACTGGGAGGAGGACAAGGCACGAAAGGCGCGCCAGCGCAAGCTCCAGAAACGCGAGGAGGAGATCCTCGCCCGCCTGGAGGTCATCGGCAGGCAGAAGGCCTCCTGCGGGACCGAGATGGGACTTCCAGCCAATTACTCGGATGGAGGCAAGATGCGCCGGCTCCAGGCCAGCCTCGACGAGCTCGAGAAGGAAGCGGAAACGCTCAATGCCGAGTGGGAAGTGGTTACCGCCGGGCTTGGCGGGGAGTGAGGGCTTCCCCCTACTTCGCCAGCAGCCCCGTGATCATGCCACCGGCGACTTCAATGCAGGTGGCATTGACTGCATCGTTCGCCGAGGCGAAGGCCACCGCGTCCGCGATTTCCCCAGGCTCGATGAGCCGTCCGAGATTCACTCCCTGCACGATCTTCGCCAGCGCTCCCTGATCCATGCCCTTCACCATGGGCGTACCGACGTATCCTGGCGCGATGGAAACCACCCTGATGCCAGTGATGCCCTTCATGTGGAACTCGCCCACAAGGATCTTCGGCCAGAGCGCCACGGCTGCCTTGGTCGAGGAGTAGTTGATCTGACCTATGCCGCCCTCCTTCTGGATGGAGGAGATCGTGAAGAGGCAGCCCTTCCATCCGTTGTCCACCATGCGTTGTGCGGCCTCGCGCAGGGTGATGAAGGAGCCGATGAGGTTGACCTCGACGACAGCGCGGAAATCGGCGGTGGAGAGGAACTTCTTGACCTTGCCTGTCTCCTTGTCGGTGGAGAGCATGAGGCCGTCCTTGATGATGCCGGCGCAGGGTACGACGAAATTGATCTGTCCGAATTCCCTGACCGCGCAGTCCATGAGGGCTCCGACCGCAGCATCGTCGGTGACGTTCGTGACCTTGCCGACAGCCTTGCCTCCGGCCTTTTTAATGTCTGCAACGACCCTGTCGATGCCCACCTGGTTCATGTCGCCGATGACGATGGAGACCCCGTCCCCGGCTAGCCGGAGGGCGATGGCCTCTCCGATGCCGCTCGCTCCGCCCGTCACTACCGCAACCGCTCCCCTGAGTTCCATGATGCCTCCTCCGCGTGCCGCGCGGCCGGTGTTCCCGGCGGGCGGGCCCCCACGGCAAGACCCGCTTTTCGATGACTGTGGTCAGTGACCGTGATTGATTGCTTGAATCAGCATAGCGCGGGATTACTCTGCTGTCAAAGGGTATCCTGAGTCTTGCCCTTACTGGTGTCTCGGCAAAAAGCATTTCCGATGGCAGTTATGCGAACCATTCGCCTTTTCCCGTTGACGGAATCCGGATTGCCATGCAAGCTTTCCGGATGGGGAAAAGCGAGGAAGGCCCGAACCGGCGGAAGCTCCAGGCACAGGCCACGAAGCAGGCCCTCTTTGAAGCAGCCATCAGGCTCTTCAGGGAAAAGGGCTTCGAGGCCGTGACCATCGGCGAGATCGCAGGGGAAGCCGGAACCGCAAAGGGCAACTTCTACAACCATTTCGCATCCAAGGGCGATATCCTTGCCGCGGAGTTCTCAGCCATCGACGATTTCTATCGCCGCTATGCGCGTAACCTGCGCCGCTATGTCGGGGCTCCTGCACGCCTCCTGGCCTTCACGCGGGCCCAGACACGTTATGTGCGTGACAAGGTCGGCGTCCGGACCCTCAAGCTGCTGTATGCCAACACCATCATGGACGCCTCCACCAGGAAGGTCCTCGTCGATCCTTCCCGCTATCTCCACGAGCTTGTGCTCGGCATCCTCCTGGACGGACAGTCGGAGGGTTCGATCCGTCCAGACGTCGAGGCAGAACGCCTTGCTCTCTTCTACAACAGGGCGTTTCGTTCGGTTTTCCTCGACTGGGCCATCTCCGATGCAGGCTTTGACCTTGTGGGCGAAGGCCTCGAATTCTGCCGGGTAATGGTATTGCCGGCCCTGCAGGCAGGCAGCCTGAGCCCAGTCAAGTCATGATATAGGGCCTTTCCATCGCCTATTCGATCTGCAATCGTTGACACTCATGCCCGCTCTTGCCAAGATCATTCTACCAATGCAGGTATCAGTGAAAAAGGCTGCCGAGGTCCTCGGCGTCGATGAGGATCAGATCTACCGATGGATCAAGCAGGGCGAAATGCCTGCGGTCGGGGTCGGCGAAGAATGGCGTGTGGATCGTGCCGAACTCCTTGAATGGGCGACAGGACGCGGCATGAAGGTCGATCCTGCCCTCTTCGAAGGTGGTTCCAATGGCCAGGGCGAACTCCCGACCCTCCTCGATGCCCTGGGCTCGGGTGGCATCGTGCGCGGTCTCGGCGGCGACGACCAGGCGAGCGTGCTCCGTTCGGTTGTTGACTGCCTCCCCCTGCCCGAGGATGTCGACCGTGACTACCTCTACGAGATCATGCTCGCCCGAGAGAACCTCGGCTCGACGGGGATCGGGGAAGGCATCGCGATCCCGCACGTCCGGGACCCCCTCGTCTTCCAGGTGCCCCGGCCGACGGTCACCCTCTGCTTCCTCGAGCGCCCCGTGGACTTCAAGGCCATCGACGGCAAGCCAGTCGACACCATCTTCGCCATCGTAAGCCCGACCGTGCGGGACCATCTCCACATCCTGTCCCGGCTCGGCTACGCCCTCCGCGACGAGGCCTTCAGGAGGACCCTGCAGGCGGGCGCGGGGAGCGAGGAGCTGCTCGGCATCCTCGCATCCCTCGAGGCCGGACTCGCTGCCACCCGCGATGCCTGATCCGGCCTCATCCCTGACCCTTCTCGCGATCGCCTTCGCGGCAGCAAGCGGATTGCCCTCGCTTGCCATGCGACGGGGCTCCCGAAAGGGACAATTGGTCGCGACCTCTGGGATGCTCCTGGCGGCTGCCCTTGGCATTGCAGGGGCCCTCCTCGCCCTCGCACAGCCCGGATCCATTCGCGCGCTTCCTGCCCTGCCCTGGCCCGCAGGGAATCTACCAAGTATGAGGATCGACCCGCTGTCAGCCTTCTTCCTCGTGCCCGTATTCCTCGTGGGCGGGATGAGCGCCCTGTATGGAAGCTCCTATCGACCCGCTGTCCGCAACCCGAGGACCGCCAGGAGGATGTCGGTCTTCCTCGGAACGCTCGTGGCCGGGATGGCCGTCCTCGTGGTCGCCTCGGATGCCTTCTCCTTCATCCTGGGCTGGGAGGCGATGGCCCTCTCGGCCTTCTTCCTCGTGGGCATCGACGACGAGAGCGCAGAGGCCCGGAGTGCAGGTCTTGTCTACCTCCTGGCGACCCATGCAGGTACCCTCGTGCTCTTCGCCCTCTTCGCGCTCTGGCGGACGGTGACAGGTTCCTTTGCCTTCGACGCGGCCGCGGGAGCCGCCCTCGGCCCGGGTACGCGGAGCGCCCTCTTCCTCCTCGCACTCCTGGTGTTCTCCCTCAAGGCAGGAGCGATGCCGCTCCACTTCTGGCTGCCGGGCGCCCACGCGGCAGCCCCGAGCCATGTCTCGGCCCTCCTGTCGGGCGTGGTCCTCAAGATGGGCATCTACGGTCTCATGCGCTTCACCTTCATGCTCGGCCAACCGGCACCGTCCTGGGGCTGGGCCGTACTCGCCGTCGGGGCCGCGAGCGCCGTGCTCGGGGTCGCCTTCGCCATGGGACAGCACGACCTCAAGCGTCTCCTTGCCTACCACAGCGTGGAAAATATAGGCATAATACTGATGGGGTTCGGGCTCGGGCTGATCGGGGTGTCCGGCGGGCGAGGCCTGGTGGCGGTGCTCGGGATGGCCTCGTCCCTCCTTCACGTCTGGAACCACGCGATTTTCAAGTCCCTCCTCTTCCTCGGGGCCGGCTCCGTGGTGTCGCGCACGGGCACGAGGTCCCCCGACAGGCTCGGCGGGCTTGCGGCTGCGATGCCCTGGACCGCCGGCTTCTTCCTGGTCGGTTCGATCGCAATCGCGGGACTGCCACCCCTCAACGGCTTCATGAGCGAGTTTCTCCTGTACCTCGCGGCCTTCGTCGGTTCGCGCTACCCCGGCGCGGTGGATTCCGGACCACTCCTCGTGGCTGCGGCCCTCGCGACCACTGGTGCCCTGGCGCTGGCCTGCTTCGTGAAAGTCTACGGCGCTATCTTCCTCGGGGCACCGAGGACCACACAGCGGCCCGGCCTCCGCGAGTCGCCCCCATCGATGCTTGTTCCGATGGGTATCCTGGCAATGCTGTGCATCGCCATCGGTGTCCTGCCGGGAACCTGGGCCCCCCTCCTCGACAGGGTAATCCGCAGCCTTCCGCTCGGAACGGGGGTGGACCGCTCCGGACTCATGTCGCTGGCACCGGTGTCGGCACTGGCCTTTGGAGGCCTTCTGTTCGCGGCGGTCGTGGTCCTTGCCTTTCTGGGCCTTTCCTTCCTCGTCGGCAGGCGCGCACGGAGGGGGCAGGGGACCTGGGATTGCGGCTACGCGAAGCCGGGACCCCGCATGCAGTATGGCGCTTCCTCCTTTGCCGCGTCGATTGTAGGCCTCTTTTCCTGGGCCTTGAGGCCGCGCTTCCACATTCCCCGCATCGAAGGTTCCTTCCCCGTTGCCACAGGGATGCATAGCCACGTGGACGACGCATCCCTGGACCGCATGGTCATTCCCTTCATGCGGAAGGCAGAGTCGCGGATCCAGTGGTTCCGGCGCTTCCAGCAGGGACAGACCCAGATGTACGTACTCTATGTATTGGTCACGCTGCTGGCCCTCCTGTGCACGCTGGTCCCCTTCGGTGACATGCTCGCCGACCTGGTCGCGGGCAGATGAGGGGAGGATCCAGGATGGCGATATGTCGGGGATGACCCTCATACTCACCGCGATAGCCCTCTCGGCACTGAGCGGGGTCCTTCCCTGGCTCCTGCCGTTGCCGGAGCGTCTCCGGCAGGTTTCTACCACAGTCTTCCTGTCGGCCGGGAGCCTCCTTGGGCTCGCCGGGATTGCCTTCGCGTTGGGCGAAACAACCACTGCATATATGAGCCTCCCCTGGTTCCTCCCCTCGGGCGCCTTCCTTTTGGGTCTCGATGGCCTGTCGGCCGCCTTCCTCGTCCCTGTGTTCGCCATCAGTGCCCTCGGTTCGGTCTACGGCATGGGGTACTGGAAGGCATCCGCGCATCCGGGCAACTGGCGGAGG
>JBMOIK010000054.1:0-15908 GCA_049317365.1 Rectinemataceae bacterium
GACGACGACGGCCCGGGCATCCCCGAGCTGGAGCGCGAGCGAGCCTTCGAAGCCTTCTACCGGGGCTCCGGTGCCCAAGAGGGCGAGGGCAGTGGCCTGGGGCTCCATATCGCACGCTCGATCCTCAGGGGCCATGGCTGGGACCTTGTCGCATCGGCTTCCCCCTCGGGCGGCGCGCGGCTCAGTATACTCATCCCTGGCCGCAGAGCTGAAAGCGGGCTACAGCCAGAAAAATCAAAGGAAGCATGAAATGATCCATCGAAGCTCCATCGCTCCCGTGGCCGCTGTCGTCGCCACCTATCTCGCGGTCCTTGTTCAAGTAGCCAGCGCCGAGGTCCCGGTCCCAGCCGCGGCCTCCGCCGTCCCGGCCCGCCACGAGCGCTTCAGCTATGTCCGCGCAGTCGAGGGACGGCGTGAGCAGGTCACTGTCGAGGTTTCGGCGCGGCGCGACACGCAGGGAGCCTATCTGGCCTATTCCTGGCGCTCCCCCGAGGAGGACGGCGACTACCGCCTCGATCCCGCTACCTTCGCGTCCAGCTGGTCGGATGTCACCACGAGGGGGCCGACCTCGGTGATCAGGAGGGTGACCAACGTCATCTCCGACACGGCGGTCATGAAGCCGGACGAGCTCGTCCTCACGTCTACCGGTCCCTTCCTCGAGCGGCTGCGGACCATTCCCTTCGAAAGCCTTCCTAAATACCGCATTCTTTTTCAGGGTGGCCCCCCAAACGCTGCCTTTACGCTCTCGGTGGCAGTCGTGGGGAAAGAGCGGATCATCGTGTCCGGGGTGGGCTGGGACTGCTGGAAGCTGGAACTGGGGGTGGGCGGGGTGCTCGGGACCCTTTTCGGCGGGATGGCGGGGAAGACCCGCTACTGGTTTTCCACCGACAGGCGCCATGTGCCTGTCCGGACCGAGGGCCTGACCGGCATGCCCGGCTCGCCGATGGCCGTGATGGAACTCGAGTCCTACGAGGATTTCCGCTGATCCCGGCCTGATTCTTTTTCTATCGAGGCCTTTCCATTATCGACTGGATGTCCTTGAGCAGCACTGGCTTCACCAGGAAGGCCAGGGGCCTGTGGGCCATCGCGCGCTCGCGGAGCTCCGCCTCCTGGTAACCGCTCATGAATATGATGTCGATCTCCGCGTCGAAGCTGCGGATCTCGCGTGCGGCGTCGATGCCGTCGGCTTCGCCGGCGAGGCGGATATCGAGGAGTATCAGGTCGGCTTCGCGAGCCTCGCCTCCTCGACACATTCCCGGGCTGTGGATACGGGCCCTACGATCTCGTGCCCGGCCCTGCCGAGCATGATCCGGAGGTGGGTAGCCGGGAGGAACTCGTCCTCGGCGATCAGTATCTTCGGTTTTTTTTCACCCATTTTCATGCCCTCATACCCTTGCTACGTAGAGATTGTCGGTGAATCCGATCTCGCAGGAGAAACCCGATGTCGTATCGAAAACTACTTTGCCCTTTAGCTGGCTGGCGCAAAGTCCCACGATGCTCTGCAGACCTATCTTGCCATCCCGCGTTACATCGAAGCCCTCCGGCACGCCGACGCCATCGTCCTCGATCACGAGGGTAATCATCCCACCTTCGAGCTTGTGCAGGGCGATCCGGATCGTCCCGGCGCGGCCGCCGGGGAAGGCGTGGTGGTAGGCATTGGAGATGAGCTCGTTCAGGATAAGGCCGCAGGGAATCGCCGTGTCGATGAGGAGGAGTACATCCTCGAGTTCGGTGGACACCGCGATGTGGCTGTAGCTTCTCGCGTGGTTCTGGGCGAGCATGCCCAGGAGGTCGAGGACGTATTCCCTGAAATTGACGTGGGAGAGGTCCTGGGCCTCGAAGAGCTTGCGGTTTACCAGGGCGAGGGAACCAATGCGGTCCTGGGTGTCCTCGATGGCGCGCGAGAAGCGATCGTCCCCGAGGGACTGGGCCTGGAAATCGAGGAGGGCGGTGATGACCTGCATGTTGTTGTTCGCGCGGTGATAGAGCTCGCGGAGAAGAATCTCCTTTTCCACAAGGGTCTTCGCGATGTGGTCCTCGGCCGCCTTGCGCTCGGTGAGGTCCTGGACCTGGCCCACAAGGAGGGTCTCGCCGTCGAGGCGGATGACCTGGACAGAGGTACTGGTGTCGATGACCTGGCCGTCCTTCTTCCTGAAGCGCGGCTCCCAATCCCGTATGGCGTTCCCTCCCTTGCCGAGTGCCAGGAGGCGTTCCCGCTGCCCTATGTCCTCATAGATGCCGATATCCCCGACTGTCTTGCCGAGGATCTCCTCTTTCGAGTACTGGAAGAGTTCGACGAAGGCATCGTTCACATCAATGATGTCGCCCGATTCGGCCCTGGTGATGATGGTTGGCAAGGGGCTGCCGCGGAAGACCTGGGAGAAGCGTGTTTCGCTATCCTTGAGGCGCAGCATCGTCCGTTTCCTCTCGACGATTTCCCATGACAGGTCTGCCAGGTGCCTGGTCTTTTCGATATCGGAAAAGTCGTAGGGGGCAGCCTTGTTGCCGATGCCTAGTATGGCCACGACAAGCCCGTTCCGGATGATGGGGATGACGAGCTCACGGGTCACCGTGGCGTGGCCCGGAGGCAGTCCCTTGCGGTGGGAGAGGCTGGCATAGTCGTTGTGGATCACCGGTTGCCGGGTGAGGACGGCATCCACCCAGACCCCTGCCTCGGCGATGTCGTAATGGCTTCTCTTGCCCTCCGCAGTGCACATCGTGGCGAGGGTGTTCGTCGACCAGACCTGGAGGGATAGGCTCTTCTGGTCCTCGTCGATGAAGTGGTAGAAGCTGATCACCGACGAGGTCACCGCCTCGGTCTCGTCGAGTATGACCTGGAGGAGCTCATCGAGACCGCTCGAGGACGCGACCTCGCTCAGGCGCATCCTGAGAAGGGCCTTGCGCTCGTTCCATTTCCGCTCGGAGATGTCCCGGAGGATGGCGATGGTGCGATGGTCCTCAAGTTGCTGGCTCGAGATCTCCACGCTGACCGCCGAGCCATCGTCGCGCCTGAGCATTCGCTCGGCGAAGACAGGCAGGCCGCGCTCGAGGAGCCCTCTGTCGAGCGGCCGTTCCAGGAGATCCTGGGGGTCGATCAAGTCCTCGATGCGCCGGCCTGCGAGCATGCCCTTCCTGGCGCCGATCAGGGCATGTCCGGCGGTGTTGATCTCGGTGAAGCGGCCGTCGGGTCCGCTGATGAAGATACCGTCGGCAGCGCGCTCGAGGAGGACGCGGTACTGCTCCTTGCTTGCCCGAAGCTCGTCCTCGATGTGTCGCTGCCGCGAGATGTCCACCATGATGCCGTTCCAGAGGATGGATCCATCAGCCAGGGAGCGGGGCGAGGAGGAGATCATTACCCAGCGATAGATGCCATCCCGGTGCAGGAAGCGCAGGGTTACGGTAAAGGGCGAAAGCGTCTCGCCAGATCCACCCTCGGCCTCGGTGATGATGTGCCCGTCATCCGGATGGATCCGCTTCCGCATCGCAAGCGGGTCTGCGTAGACCTCGGCGCGGTCGATACCTGAAATACTATGGATATTCCGGCTGATGTAGGAATACCTTTGCTTTCCGTCCCTAGTCACGATGAGCTGGTAGACCAGCCCTTCCGGAATGTTGTCGCCGAGGGTCTCGATGTTCCTCGAGGCCTCAAGGGCATTTTCCCGTTCCCCCTCCGCCTCGGCGAAGGAGGCAGCCAGCATGTACGAGGTAAAGGAAAGGGCAGCGAGGAAGCCCAGGGCCAGCTGGAGGCGCTCGACCAGGTTGTCGCCATACAGGGGGGATGGGCCTTCGGTGATGGCCCGGCTTGTGGCCACGATGCTCGTCAGCAGGACCAGGGCAAAGCCCAGGGTCAGTGAGGACTTCTTGAGCGCGGGCCAGAGAAGCACCAGCACCAGGAGGTAGGGCTGGGGGTGGATGAGGGAGGCTGAGGACGCGACGTTGAAACAGAACCAGCAATATGCCCCGGCTATTGCGAGGTAGCCGAGATCCATGGCTTTCCGCCAGGGCTGTCGCCAGAAGTCCTTGAGTGGCTGGGTCCCCAGGGAGACGAGGAGGGGGGCAAGGAGGACCATGCCGAAGCCAGCGGCGAGCCACCAGGCAAAAGCGCCCTCCCAGAAGCCGAGGGAAGGGCCGGTGAGGTCGAGGGCCGCTGCCAGCAAGGCAGCGACGCCGTTGACGGCGACTGCGGCAAGGCCCAGGGAGACCACTTCGCGGAGCCGCGAGAAGCTGATGGCTTGTCCCGACCTTCTGATGACGAGCGCGCAGATCCAGGACTCCAGGAGGTTGAGTCCGATGAGACCAAGACTGGGAAGCGCTGCCTGACCTCCAAGGATATCCGTCAGGGCACCGACTGCGAAAAGGGCCAGGGCGAGGATGGGCCAGGAGCTGGCCTGAACCACGAGGAACGCAGCCAGGCCCAGGCCGGCTGTGGGCAACAGCATCATCACTATTCGGTCGGCGTTGGGAAAGCCGAAGCTGGCTTCGTGGGCGAGGAAATATCCAAGCGCGGCGATGGCGATCTGCCAGGAGGCCGTAATGGTGGGTTTTTTCCGCTCGAGCGCCATCGGAGCTAAGTCTAGCGATGCGCTGCTGACTGTCAATCCTCCCCCTTGCTCCGCGATTCGCCCCTCCCAACGCCCTTGATCCTGCACCTGGCATCGACTATCGTTTGGAAGGTCTGCTGCTGCCACTCAGAAAAGGAAGGGTATGCGAAAGCTTCTTGTCATAGACGACTCTTCGACCTCAAGGGCAATAGTCGAGCGATTGATCGGCGCGGCCTATGAACTGGTGTCAGTGGGAAGCGGGATAGCCGCCCTCGAAGCGATCGAGGCGCAGCGCTTCGACCTGGTGCTCCTCGACCTCCTGATGCCCGACATGGATGGAAAGATCGTCCTTGTCCGCATCAAGGAAGGCCATCCGGAGCTTCCCGTAGTCATCATGACAGCTGACATCCAGGATTCCACCCGCGCCAAGGTACTCTCCCTCGGGGCAGAGGCCATGATCAACAAGCCCCTTCTCAAGGACAAGCTCACCGACGCGATCGAGTTGGCACTGGGACGCCACACGGGCACGTCCGACTGATGGTCGACGCGCAATCCCTCGCCGCGATGACAGAGCTCATTGGCATCGGGGTCGGCAGGGCCGGTGAAGTACTCAATACCATGCTCGGGTCCCATGTACGGCTCTCCGTGCCCTCGCTGCGCGAGGTGCGCGTGGAAGATCTCGCAGCGACCCTCGAGAACCGAAGCATCGACTCCCTTTCGGCCGTCGAGATGGAATTCTCCGGCGACTTCACCGGCTGCGCCGAGCTGGTGTTTGCATCGTCGGATGCGAGCCGCCTGGTCGATGTCATCACCGCCGAAGTGCCGTCGCTGGAAGGGGACCTCGATTCCATCCGTGCAGGAACCCTCTGCGAGGTCGGCAATATCGTGCTCAACGCCATCCTGGGAACCATCGTCAATGAAGTCGGGGCCGAACTCGCGTATTCAGTGCCCATCTACCTTCATGGAGCGGCGAAGGATCTCCTCGTAGGTGTCGCGCAGGGGGCTGAGCTCATAATCCTCGTTTCCACCTGCTTCGAGATAGAGTCGATCGCAGTGGATGGGGATATCGCCATCTTCCTTTCCCTGGGGGCTTTTGACGGCCTCAAGGAAGCCCTTCACCGATTTGCCAATGGCTAGGGCTGCAATGGGCGAAACTGGACTGCTTGAGATGCTTCCAGTAGGTATTTTCACCATCGACGTGGACTGGTCCATCACCTTCTGGAACCGCAGGCTCGCCGACTGGACGGGCATCGAGGCGGTACATGCCCTGGGCCAGCTCCTCCACAGGCTGCTGCCGCGCTTCGAGGAGGACTCCATTCGCGCGCGGCTCGACTTCCTCATGCAGGGTGGTCCGCCCGTTGTCTTCTCCTACCAGCTCCATGAGGACCTCTTCCCGCATCGTGGCGATGACCGCATACAGCGAGTGCGCTACTGCACCGCCTCGTCGATCCCCGGAGGCGGCATCATCTTTTCCATCGAGGACCGCACCGAGGTCGCTGCCCTTGTTCACGAGGCCCACGAGGAGATCCTCCGGCGCCGCAAGGCCGAGGAGGAACTCAGGGAGGCCCTTGCAGCGCGCGAGATGACAATCCGCGAGGCGAGCCACCGGGTCCGGAACAACCTGACCATGGTAGCCAGCCTCATCGAACTTGAAATGGGTCGGGCGGAGAGCGAAGCGACGAAGGGCTTTCTCCTTGACCTGCAGACCCGGATCGGGTCCATAGGTCTGATCCACGAACTCCTGTACCGCGGTGAGCCTGGCGAGGATCTTCGCCTCGACGAGTACCTTGGGAGGCTCTGCTCCACCATCATCGACGCCTTTCCCATCGGCCAGGGTAAGGCAGGCTTTGTCTACGAGCTTGAGGAGATCCGATATGGCGTCGATGCATCGGTGTCCCTCGGCATGATGGTGGCTGAACTTGTCACCAACGCGCTCAAGTACGCACAGCTGCCTGGGCGCGAGCTGGTCATTCTGCTACGGCTTTGCGCAGTCGGCGATGGCCGCCTTGAGCTTTCGGTAGGGGACAACGGCCCGGGAATACCCGGAGGGCGCATCGAGAGCTCCAATTCCCTGGGATGGGAGCTCCTCGAGTCCATTACCAAAACGATCGGCGGCAGCATCCGGATCGGCGAGGGGCCCGGTGCGCTTGTAACCATTTCCTTACCAGGAAAGGCTAGGGCTTCGGTCTAGACTGCATCCCGATCCGAGAACCCCTAACTCCTCAATCGAGCCGAGGGCCCTGAACTGACCGGTCCTGCGGCGGCTCCATTGTTCTGTCTACCCTTCAACACCCATTCGCAAGCTCCGGCTACAGGCCCTGCCGACAGGGCTTCAGAATTCCACTATACGGACGTGTGGTTCATTTCGGAATAAATACTATTTCAGTCGACTCTTTTCACCCTCGGTTTCGTTGACATGATCCGATTGAGGATTAGTATGAAGCGGTGGGAAAAAGTGGGAAAAAGTAGGAAGTGGTGGCATGAACCTACTTACCGGTGAGTTCCGGAACAGCCTGGACGAGAAGGGACGACTCTCCCTTCCTGCGCGGCTCCGGGGAGAACTCGAGGGCACAAGCTTCGTGCTGACCCAGGGCGTCGATCGATGCCTTTGGCTGTTTCCTCCTGAGCAGTGGGCGATCCTTTCGCGCAAGCTCATGGATTCGACAAGCCTGTTCCAGGCCAAGGCCCGCCTTGTGCAGAGGCGGATCCTGGCACCGGCTCAGGAAGTGGACGTGGACAAGCTCGGGCGGGTGTCCGTGCCGCAGAGCCTCAGGGAGTGGGCAGGGCTGACAAAGGAGTGCGTCATCCTTGGCATCACGAAGTACATCGAGATCTGGGATGCCGAGGTTTACAGGAAGTACATGGACGAGAACGAGTCCGAATTCCTGTCGGCCGCCGAGGAGCTGGGGGGGCTCACGCTGTAACGTGATGAACATAGCGCACAGGCCCGTCATGCTTGCCGAACTCAGGGCCTCCCTCCTGCCACCCCGTCCGGACTCCCTCATGGTCGATTGCACCCTGGGGGAAGGCGGCCACGCCGAATCCTTCCTTTCCTTCCACCCCTCGCTCCGCTGCATCGGCATTGACGCCGACAGGGAAATCCAGGCCAAGGCGCGGGAGCGGCTGGCTTCCTTCGGCAGTCGCATAAGCTTCAGGCTTGGATGGTTCGACGAGGTCCTCGCCTCGATGGCAGCCGAGCTTGCCGCCGGGACACTGGCCCGTCCCGAGTTGATCCTCATGGACCTCGGCATCTCCATGTTCCATTTCACCGAGTCGGGCAGGGGTTTTTCCCATGCCCGGGATGAGGCCCTCGACATGCGGCTTTCGGCCGAGGGGACCCGGACGGCGGCTGATATCGTGAACGGTCTGGGCGAGGAAGAGCTCGCGAACCTGATCTACGAGTTCGGCGAGGAACGCCACTCGCGGAGGATCGCACGCGCCATCGCACTGGCACGCCGCCAGTCACCGATAACAAGCAGCGCCCGGCTCGAGGAGATTGTCTTTACGGCCATGCCAGGAAACCTTCGCCACGGCCACATCCATCCTGCCACCAGGACCTTCCAGGCGCTCAGGATCTCGGTGAATGACGAGCTCGGACGGGCCGCGCGTGGCATTGCCCTGGCTGCCTCCCTCCTCGCCCCCGGCGGCCGCCTCGCGGTCATCACCTTCCATTCCCTTGAAGACCGCATTGCCAAGAACATCTTCAGGGTACTGTGCAATCGCGGCGATCGGTCCTCACTCCCGGTTGACATCCTTCCGATCATCGTGGGGATGGAGAGTGTACTGAAGTTCCAGGTCCTCACGAAGAAACCGCTGGAGCCCTCGGAATCCGAGGTGGCCGGGAATGCGGCGTCGCGGAGTGCCAAGCTCCGGGTCCTCGAACGGAGAGAGGACCTGGGGGTGGAACGGTGAGGCGCTGGCAATGGATCGGCATGGTGGTCTCGGTGCCGCTCTTCCTCAGTTCCGTGGTGTGGCAGTCCGGTCGCTGTGCCGCGAGTGTCTACGAGGCCCGGCTCCTCGAGGAGGAGCAGCATCTGTGGATCGACCTCAACCGGAATCTCATAGGAAGCATCGCAGCCCTCTCCAACCGCGAAAGGGCCGCTCGCAGCGCCGAGCGCCTGGGCCTCGTCAGGGCCGGAGCTACGCGGAGGATCTTCATAGAGATGCCTTTCGCGAACAATGAGGGGAGAAGTGATGGCTAAGCCCGTTGCCTTTGTCGCAGGACCAGCCATGGACATACTCCATGATGTCGGTGTTTCGGTGGAGCTCGTCGGCGATCCAGCCCAGACCTGGCAGACCGCCGCCCTCGATTCACGTCAGGCCGGCCCTGGCTGTCTTTTCGTCGCGCTGAAGGGCGGAAAGGTCGATGGCCACGACTTCATCCTCGATGCGCTCGGCCATGGCGCGCGGACCTTCCTCGTCGAGTCGGGGGCCTTCAGGTCGAAGCCGGCAGTAGTCGGTGAGGTCAGGAGGCAGGGAGGGGCGGCCCTGGTCGTCGATTCCGTGCTCCAGTCCTTCCAGGCCCTTGCCCGCCAGAAGCGGCTCAGGCACCCCGGGCTCATCCGCGTCGGAATAACCGGCTCGAGCGGCAAGACCACGACGAAAGAAATAGTTGCTTCCATCCTGTCCAGGGCGGGCCGTGTCGCGATGAATCCCGGCAACCTCAATTCCGACCAGGGCCTCGCGCTTTCGCTGTTCGGCATCGTGGGCGACGAGGATTATGGCGTCTTCGAGATGGGCATGAACCGCCGCGACGAGATGGACGAACTGGCCTGGATGTATGAACCCGATTTCGCGCTCATAACGAACGTCGGGACTGCCCATATCGGAATTCTCGGCACAAAGAAGGCTATAGCCGAAGAAAAAAAACGTATTTTCTCGCGATTTGAGTCCCGCGAGGTCGGCATTGTCCCCGCAGGGAGCGAGTTTACCGAGCTTTTGAAAAAGGGCGTCCATGGCGAGATCCTGGAGTACGGGCCGACGGCGACCAAGGGCTACACAGGGGCGGAGGATCTGGGGCTGGATGGCTGGACCATCGACTGGGAGGGGCTCCAGATAAGGTTTCCGCTCGTGGGGAAGCACAACCTCGAAAACGCCATTGCGGCGATCACGCTCACCGCGCGGATGGGGATCCGCGCGGCTGACGTGGCCGCGGGGCTCGAGGCCGTGAAGGCCCCCGAGGACCGCTCGCAGGTGCTGCGCGGTCCTGTGACCGTGGTCAGCGACTGCTACAACTCCAATCCCGAAAGCGCGGCGGCGGCCCTTTCCTTCTGTGACGACCTGGCCTGGAAGGGGCGCCGCTGGTACGTCCTGGGCTCGATGCTTGAACTCGGGACTGGTGCCGAAGCAGCCCACCGGGAGTTCGGGGCCATGGCCGCGAACTCGAAGGCCGAGGGGCTCCTCTTCTTTGGCAAGGACTCGAAGGCGGGCTTCGACCGCGCGAAGGAGCTTGGATACAAAGGCCTTCTGGTGCACGAGGAAGAGATAGAAGCCCTCGCGAAGACCCTCCGCGCCAAGGTGAAGAAGGGCGACCTCGTCCTCTTGAAGGGTTCCCGCGGCGTGGCCCTCGAGCGCCTCTTCGCCCTGGTGCCGGATCTCGCTGGGGAGCTGCGCTGATGTTCCTTGCACTGATCTATCCCCTGGCCGAGCATTTCTCGCCGCTCAATGTCTTCCGCTACCTGACCTTCCGTTCGGCCTATGCTGCGGTCACCGCCCTCCTCATCGCCTTCCTCCTCGGGCCGCGCGTCATCGAGTGGCTGCGCAGGCTCAGGTTCGGGCAGGCCGTCCGGAGCGATGGTCCGGAGACCCACCTGGTGAAGACCGGCACTCCCACGATGGGGGGCCTGTTGGTCATCCTCGCGGTGGCTGTGGCCGTGTTCCTGTGGACAGACCTCACGAACTCCTATTCCTGGGTGGTCCTCGGCGCCCTCCTGGGCTTTGGTGCGATCGGCTTCGCCGACGACTGGCTGAAGATCCGCAAGCGCAATTCCGACGGCATCTCGGCGGGGACCAAGTTCCTGGCGCAGGTGCTCGTGGCCTCGGCCGTCGCCCTCTACCTGTGGTCCCTCGGGAAACAAGATACAACTAAACTGTTCCTGCCCTTTTTCAAGTTTCCCGTCATCGACCTCGGGATCGCCTGGATCCCCCTCGCGGTCATCTACGTGGTCTACTGGTCGAACGCGGTGAACCTGACCGACGGCCTCGACGGGCTTGCCACGGGACTCGTCATAATTGCGCTTATCGCCTTCTCGATCCTCACCTATGTCTCCGGGCGCTCCGACTGGTCGGCCTACCTCTCGATCCCCTACATCAAGGGAGCGGGGGAACTTGTGGTTGTGAGCCTGGCCCTTCTTGGGGCCTGTGTGGGCTTCCTGTGGTTCAACGCCCATCCGGCGGAGGTCTTCATGGGCGATTCCGGCTCCCTCGCCCTCGGCGGAGTGCTCGGTACGCTGTCACTCATCGTCAAGAAGGAAGTGCTCCTCGGGATCGTCGGGGGGGTCTTCCTTCTCGAGACGCTCTCGGTGGTGCTGCAGGTCGGCTGGTTCAGGGTTTCGGGGGGCAAGCGCCTCTTCCGCATGGCCCCGCTCCACCATCATTTCGAACTTTCGGGCTGGAAGGAGACCAAGGTCGTGACACGATTCTGGATCCTGGGGGGCATGTTCAGCATCATCGCCCTTTCGACACTGAAGATACAGTAGGCGGGGGCGGTGGCATCTTCGATAGCGCCCGAACGCGGGCTTGGAAAGGGACCAGGCGTTCCTGACGGCATCCTGGCCTCAGGAATATTCCTCCTCGCAGGGGTGGGATTTGCCACGCTCTGGTCCGCCTCCTCCGGCTATGCCATCTCCCTCGGAAAACCCTCATGGTACTTTGCGCTGCGCCAGCTCCAGTACTTCGCGCCAGCCCTGGTCCTTTTCGTCCTGGCTACCGTCATGCCCATCGAGGCGCTCCGGACCAACATCTTCCCGATAACGGTCGCAGGCCTGGTGATCCTCCTCCTGCCCTTCGTGCCTGGCCTCGGCCAGGAGCGGAACGGAGCATCCCGCTGGATCAGCCTCGGCTTCACCACCATCCAGCCCTCCGAATTCTGGAAGCCGGTCTCGGTCATCTATCTCGCCCACGTGCTTGACCGCAGAAACGCGCGGGAGACCGAGAACAAGGCCTCGCTGGTCCTGCCCTTCGCCCTCGTGGCCTCCGGCGCAGGAATCATCTACTTCCAGAATGATTTCTCGACTGCCTTCATAGCCCTCGTCGTCGCCGCAGCGGTCTTCTGGTTCGCCGGGGCCCCGCTTTCCGCCTTCCTGGGTTTCGGCGCCGCGGGGCTCTCGCTCGGAGCCCTCATAGTACTGACAAGTGATTTCAGGCTCAGGCGGATCCTGGCCTTCTTCTTCCCCGAGTACGAGCCGCACGGGCAGAGCTACCAGATCCTCGGCTCGCTCCGTGCCATCCGGGAGGGGGGCTTTTTCGGCAAGGGCCTTGGCCTCGGCACCCTCAAGGTGGGGAGCATCCCCGCGGTACAGTCGGACTTCATCTTCGCCTCCTGGGCCGAGGAATCCGGCTTCATCGGGATCCTGGCCTTCTTCGCGCTCTGGGCCCTTGTGGCTGGCCGTGCCTTCATGAACTCCTTCCGCGAAGGCGATGGCTTCCGCTCCTTCCTGGGCTTCGGCCTCTCCTTCCTCCTCGCCTTCCAGGTCCTCATAAACACCGCAGTCGCCGCGGGGGTTGTTCCAGCGACGGGCATAGCCCTGCCCTTCTTTTCCGCTGGCGGCTCGTCACTCATCGGCAGCTCGGTCACGGCCGGATTGCTCGTCAATCTCGGAATGAAACCGCGCAGCGCCGCAAGGGAGGAAGCCCATGGCTGATCAGCTGGTGAAGGCCTCTGAATACCTGCCCTTCCGCGTCATCGAAGCGGAGACCACGCACGCTCCCGAAGAGGGGGCTGAAGCCCGGAGAGGAGACTGGCCGCCGCCTGCGGAGCGTCGGGTCCGTTCCTCGAGGAAGCAGAAAGATCCTGCAAAGGACGACTCTGGATCCGTTGAGGCAGGGCTCAGTACCGCGAAGCTCCAGCCAGGGACAGCGCCAAAGGGCGCGCCCAAGGGGGAGGCAGCCAAGCCATCAGACGCTGCCGCGGGAAGCAGGGCCGCCGGACAGGGGGGCGCGGCCCCGGGCTCCCCAAAAAAGAACCAATTACGACCTCGTACCCTTGTCATCGCCGCCGCTGCCACCCTGGCGCTCTCTGCCCTGTGCTATTTCACCATCCCGCCCTCGCTCCGCCTCAAGGCGGTGGAGGTGCGCGGCAATGCGACCCTCGACCCGAAGGACGTGGTCGCCGCAGCGGCGCTCACCCCCGGCTGTCCCCTCCTGTCGGTGGACACCGACAGGGTGCGCCAGACCCTCGAAGCCTGGGCCCCCGTGGAGAAGGCGGAGGTCACTGTCGTCCTCCCCGACCGGATCAGGCTCTCGATCCTCGAGCGCAGGCCTGTCGCCTGGGCCCTGACCACGATCGGCGGCAAGAGTGTCACCGTCGCCATAGACCGTGAGGGCGTCGCCTTTACCGTGGCGTACCGGAGCTCGGACGGTGCAGGCTTCAGGGACCTCCCTGTGCTGTCGGGAATCAGGTTCGAAAACTGGAAGGCGGGACAACGGCTGCCTTCCTTCCTCCTTCCGTCGCTTCGATCGATCGTCTCGGTGATGGAAGGCGATGCGACCCTCCTGTCGCTGTTCTCTGAGATCCGGGTCGAACGCTCCCCCTGGGGTGAGGTCGAACTCGTGCTTTTCCCCCTCCACCACGCAGCTCCCGTGCGCATGGGAGCGACCCTCGACACTGCCTCGCTCAGGTCGGTGATCCTCGTTCTCGATGCCCTTTCGAAGGGCGGCCTTGACGGCAGCATAAGCGAAATAGATTTCAGGACCGGGAACATCGTCTTCCGGACCAAGGGGGGCCATCCTGGCTGACAACATGATCGTCGGGCTCGATGTCGGGACCTCGCGGACACGGGCCGTCGTCGGCGAATGGAACGAGAAGGGCGTAGTCGAGATCATCGGCGTGGGCAGCGCACCCTCCACGGGTCTCAGGCGGGGCGTGGTCGTGAACATCGAGGCGACCCTGGCCTCGATAGCCGACGCTGTGGAGGCGGCTGAGCTCATGTCCGGCCGTGAGATCAAGGACTGCTTTGTCGGCGTCGCAGGCGCCAACATCGAAGGAATCAATTCCAGGGGAGTCGTCGCCGTTTCGGGGCGCAACCGCGAGATCACGCATGAGGACATCGCGCGGGTCATCGAGGCCGCGCGGGCTGTGGTGATCCCGATGGACCGGGAGGTCCTGCACGTCGTTCCTCAGACCTTCATCGTCGACGACCAGAAGGGGGTGAGGAACCCCCTCGACATGATCGGCGTCCGCCTCGAGGCAGAGGTCCACATAATCACCGGCTCAGTCACCACCGCACAGAATCTTGTCAAGTGCGTGCACCGCGCAGGCTTCCAGGTGGAGCGCCTTGTGCTCCAGAGCCTTGCGGCTTCGCGCTCCGTCCTCAATCCAGAGGAGAAGGAACTCGGCTGCCTGTTGGTCGATCTCGGTGCAGGGACCACCGACCTCCTGGTCTACGCGGAGGGGGCTCCCTATTTCACGAGCGTGGTACCCGCAGGCGGGGCCCAGGTGACGAACGACCTCGCCATCATGATGTCCATACCGATGGACCTTGCCGAGAAGGTCAAGCGCGACTACGCCTCGTGCTGGATGCTCGCCCTGGAAGCGGACGACCGTTTTGTCCTGCCGGGCATCGGAAGCAGGCCTCCCGAGGAGGTGCAGCGCCGGAAGGTGGCCTCCATCGTCCAGCCTCGCATGGAGGAGATCTTCGCGCTCGCCCGGGAAAGACTCGACAAGATGGGTCACCTCAGGCACGTCGGTGGCGGCATAGTCCTGACCGGCGGGGGTGCCCTCATGCAGGGTGCGCCGGAGCTCGCGCACGCGATCTTCGACCTTCCAGTCCGTGTCGGCTATCCGAGGTCGGTAGGCGGGCTGGTGGAGGAATTCCGGAGTCCCATATGGGCGACCGGCGTCGGCCTCGTCCTCCTGGGCGCGGAGTCCGCGACTGCCGAGCCACGGCGGGGCGAACCGCGGGGCCAGCAGGCGGTAAAGGCGCAGGCAGGGGAGAGGATCGAACGGAAGCCGAAGGGACAGGCCCTCGGCCGGATAATCTCGTGGCTCAAGGAAGGTTTCTTTTAATCAGGTTTTTATATTCATCAATAGTTCTTTTATGGATGGTTTGGCTGGAACGGAACGGAACGGAACGGAGCGGGGACGGTTGGGGAATCGTACCGGGCGGCCGTGTATTTAAAGGAAGGAGGCCCGTGGGTGGCTTCCTGATTCGTGGGGGAGGGGCACATGATATTGGAAATCGTGGAGAATCGGCAGGAATCGGCGAGTCCGACTACCATCAAGGTGATCGGAGCGGGTGGCGGTGGCTCGAATGCCGTCAACCGGATGATCCAGGCCGGACTGAAGAACGTCGAGTTCATCGTGGCGAACACGGACCTGCAGGCCCTCGCGCTCTCGCAGGCACCGACGAAGCTCGGACTCGGGACGAAGGTCACTCATGGGCTCGGCGCTGGCGGCAAGCCGGAGGTCGGCGAGAAGGCAGCGCTCGAGGACCGCGAAGCCATCGCGCAGGCCCTGAAGGGGGCTGACATGGTCTTCGTCACGGCCGGAATGGGCGGCGGCACGGGCACGGGCTCCGCCCCGGTCATAGCGCAGATCGCGCGGGACCTCGGCGCCCTCACGGTAGCAGTGGTAACCAAGCCCTTTTCCTTCGAAGGTCCGGCCAAGGCGCGCCTGGCGGAAGAAGGGATCGAGAAGCTCAGGCAGTGCGTCGATACCCTCATCACGATCCCCAACCAGCACCTCCTCAAGGTCGTGGACAGGCGGACTCCCATCCGCGATGCCTTCCTCATCGCGGATGACGTGCTCAGGCAGGGCGTCCAGGGCATCTCCGACCTGATCACCCTCCCGGGCGAGATCAACATCGACTTCGCCGACGTACGGACAGTGATGCAGGGCCAGGGAGACGCCATCATGGGCATCGGCCGCGCCTCGGGCGACAACCGTGCCGTCGAGGCCGCTTCCAAGGCCCTCAACAACCCCCTCCTCGAGGACGCCCGCATCGAAGGCGCCCGGAACATCCTCATAAATGTGACTGCCGGAGAGGACTTTGCCCTCACCGAGTTCGAGGAGATCCTCAGCCTGATCACGGAAACCGCCGACCGCGAATTCTTCCAGAAACCCGGCCTCATCATCGACCCCTCGATGGGCGACGAGGTCCGCGTCACGGTGGTGGCCACGGGCTTCAATCGGGCTGTCGGCAGCGTGCC
>JBMOIK010000055.1:0-15879 GCA_049317365.1 Rectinemataceae bacterium
CTGGAGGAACGGGTGACCAGGAAGGGAGCAACCCAGAGGCCTGGGATCATTCCAGACGAGTCGATCTCCTGTGCCAGCCTCGCCATGCCTCCGGGGAACTTCCCGTCATGTGCTGTCCATTCACCAACAGCTGTTTCCCAACCGTCATCGATCTGGAAGACCGTAGGCCTGCCGCGACGGAGGAAACACGTATTTATCAGATTGTCGTTGGTCGTGATCGCCTCAAGCTGCGTGCGGATCAGGGATTCCGTAATGGCGCTGTAGTGATTGTACCAGGATTCATAGCCGCCGGGTATGAGGCGCCCCTTGTGGCAAAGGAAAGCAAGATCCGCGAAGCGGTGATGCTCCGAGAAGGCACGCCGCAGGAAATCACGTTCTGCGAAGGTCCCGATGCACCATCCGACCACAAGCTCAGCGATGGGGTCACCGGGAGAATGGCGCGCACCCCTGGAAAGGATTTCGACGGAAAGGGCAAGGGTGTTACGATCGATCCTGAAGGCGAGCGGAGCTCCACCTTGCTCAATCGAGGCACCGCGGGATGCCAGAGCCAGGCGGTTCTCACCGACACGGATGTGAGTGAAAAAATGCGAGAGGATCTCGTTGCGCCGCTCCCTTGGCCCTTCTCGAAAGACATAGGTGTTGAGTACAGGCTTGATGATGGCGGGTCTGACCCGCTCACCTCGGGCGAGCTCTCCCGCAAAGGACCAGGACTGCCAGCCATTTGCGAAGACCAGCCGGTTTGCCTTGTCCGAGAATCCTGCCTGCGCTGCCGTGGGCATTGCGACGAGCGAGGCAAGCTCTTCGAAGGATGCGCTGAACAGTTCTGTTACTGCATCTTCGAAGGCGAAGGCAGCGCGCGCGGAGAACCGAATGACGACACCTCCCTCAATCGTGGCGATGGAGTGCGCGAATAGTGGATCTACCTTCATGGTATGGCCCTTCCCCGGCTGAGTGGTTGTTCAATAGGATCGTTCAACAGTGTAATATCCGCGTGCCACGCACGGAAGCGGCGGTGACGAACATGATTGGCCGCAACGGTCCAAGGAAAACCATGATCAGACTTTACGCGTTTCTCGGAAACCATGGACGAGAGCATGCCGGAAACCGCCACAATGTGGCGTGGCATTTCCTCGCGAGTCTTCTCCTCGCGGGACAACTTCGCTGGGAGCACAAGTTCAAGGGTCGCTTCGCACAATGGGAGGGGCCCGCAGGACGTCTCTATTTTCTGCAGCCTGAAACCTACATGAATCTATCGGGGGATTCTGCTGCCGAGCTTGCGCGTTTTTTTCAAATCCAGCCAGCTGAACTCCTCGTCATTCACGATGAGCTCGAACTGCCTTTTGGCGTTTTCGGTTTCAAGATGGGAGGGGGCCTCGGTGGTCACAACGGTCTCCGCTCGCTTGAATCACGCTTTGGAACACGGGATTTCGCGAGGCTGCGGTTTGGCATCGGCAGGCCGGATCACGACGATGTGGCGGGATATGTGCTCTCTGATTTTGCCAGGGAAGAAAGGGAGAAGCTTGAAAGCATCGTATTTCCCAAGGCCGAAGCTGCCTTGGATCTGTGCATAAGCGAAGGATTCGAAACGGTGCTGGCCAGATATCCCAAAGTGAAGGCAATCGAGGGCTGAAAGAAACACAGCACCTCACTATCTAGTTGCAGCGCGTCCTTTTCACACAGATTTTGCATCTTTCCCCAGCACTGGCTCAATACGAAACAGTTAGGGCTTTGTTCTGCCCGAGCTGTTCCTGAAACATGGGCATTTCTCTTTGCATGGGAGGGGGAACTGGCATTCGTCGTCTCGAAAAGAGCTGGGCTGGCATTTTGCTCTTCCTGTAATCTGCTATTATACAATGAATTAAAAATAGTGATATTTATATTCTGCTATTTCTTGCTTTGAACTAACTTTTGGCATGGAAGCTGCAAAGTTATTAATGCTCAAAGGAGAGAATATGCGCAAGTCGTATCGCCAGAGTTCAGCTTATTCTTCAGATGACAATATACTCACAATATACCTCAAGGAAATCAATCGCATTCCCCTCCTCACCCGGGCGGAAGAGGACAGTTATGCCAGAGCTGCCGCAGCCGGTGATCCTGTAGCGCGCGAAAAGCTCGTAACTGCCAATCTGCGCTTTGTCGTAAATGTCGCCAAGCGCTACCAGAACCAGGGCCTCGCCCTTTCCGACCTCATCTCAGAGGGAAATATCGGCCTCATCAATGCCATCGAGCGCTATGATGTCGACAAGGGCTATCACTTCATCTCATACGCAGTTTGGTGGATTCGCCAGGCCATCCTCAAGGCAATTTGCGAAAAATCGCGCCCCATCCGACTTCCTCTCAACAGGGCCAACGAGCTGGTACAGATCGATAAAGCACGAAAGACCCTGGAAGGTGTGCATACCGAGGACGAAGAGATCCGCGAGATTGCGCAACTGCTCGGCATGGCTCCGGAACATGTAGCCGACATTGTCGCAGTAAGCCGCGAACTGGTGTCTCTCGAGTCTCCCGTCTATCAGGAGCGCGATTCCTCCACAATCGGTGACTTCCTTGAGAACACAGGATATGTTTCACCAGAAGAACACGTCATCGATCAGAGTCTAAAGGAAGACATCAACAAGGTTCTCGAGACGCTCTCGATCAAGGAACGGCAGGTAATCGAGTATCGCTTCGGCCTCAATGGACGTCGACCGATGAGCCTTAAGGAAATTGGAGCACATTTCAGCCTGACCAAGGAACGGATAAGGCAGATAGAGAAGGCCGCTCTGAAGCGCCTGACGGTTTCGGAGAAAAGCGAGGTTCTAGAGAGCTATGTCGCGTAACCGGTGACGCTCTCGGTTGTTGACTGTATGAATGCCCGCTACGTGGAGGACCTCCTCCTGTCCTAAGCGTTGCAGAACACTTCGCCAGTCCGGGTCCCTCCCTCGGACTGGCTCTTTTTTTCGGCAATCATGGAAATGGCGAAATAGGCAATGAGGTTTAGGGTCAGGGGCAACCCATGGCTTTTTCGTCTGGGGCTGCTTCTTTCAGCTTGAGATACTCGGCGTTGAGGCGGGCGGTTCGTGCGTTCAAGCGTGCGAGGCGCTGGGCCAGCAGGCGTGCCAGGAAGATCCCATAGTGTGGATTATCCCGGATGAGTTTGACAAAATCCTGTTTGGAGATTTCGATTAGGGTCGCAGGGCCGCGCGCGACGACGGTTGCAGAACGGCGATTTGAGAGCAGGAAGGACATTTCCCCCATGAAGATGTCATCCGGCGTCAAGGCGGACATCAGCTTTCCCCGAGAATACACGTAGAGCGTGCCGGAAACGATGTAATACAGGACATCCGATTCCTCTCCCTCGCGGCAGATGTAATCGCCACTGGAGAAGGTCACTTCTTTAGAATGGGCAAAGATTTTCGGGATGAGGTTCGAAATGGCTTTGTTATGCTCGATATCGAAGGAAACTTCGTTCCCGGGCTCGTTGTAGCGAATTCCTTTCATGTAGAGATTTGCTATTTTCATGCCCATGCCGTGCAGGCCCGGCCGATCCTGCTTGGAAGCGAGCCGCGCGCGCCAGTCGAATCCGCGTCCCTCGTCTTTGATGGTGAAGATGGATCGATCAGGGCCTATCGTGTATGAAAAATGCACCTTACGAGCCCTGACCGCCGGGTCACGGTTCTTTTGCCTGATCAGGTCCATGATGTCGCCCCTGGCTTCCAGCCATCGCGTCTTTTCATCGTAGTCGATGCGGCAATTCCCATGTTCGATCGCATTGACCAGCAGTTCAAGCAGCGCGACATGGAGCTTGTCGCGATCCTCGGCACCTATGAGATTGGCGCTGAAAAGGTAATTGGAGAGCAGGTTGGTGTAGACAGTGATATCGAGGGGGTCATTGTCGATGACCATTACGCCAGAAATGGATTTGATGAGGTGCTGTTGGAGTTCCCTTTGGAAGAGGATCTGCTTGTTCTGCCGAATCACACGGAGTAAGCGGCCGAGGTTGGCCAAGAACTCGCTACGGCTCAATACCGCAATGACATTGAGGCCCCTCAGTGTCTCCATGAACAGAGTGCTGTTTTCTTGTTCAAGAATTGCAATGATGCCACCGTAGTGCAGCCATGGATCGCTTCTGATCTCGCCAAGGATCATTGGGCAATCGAACACTCGGTCTGAGAAATTGAGGATCTTTATTTCGGGGATATCGTACTTGATGAACTCGAGGACGGCTTCGACATCTTCGAAGAATACAGGGTTGAACTCTCCGTTGAACGTGCTGCATTCGGCCTGGATAGCTGCGTTGAGGCCTGTGTCGCTGGAAATAACCGGAATTTTGCGCATGCCCACCTCGTACGCACCCTTGCAGATGCAGATAGGAAACGTATCACAGGCATCGCCCCTATACCCTCGCCGATTGACTTTTTTCATAGCTCCCGGCCATCATGCCCGCTCTTGCATGAGGACTTCAGCCAGTTGAGCAGTCACTGGAAGGCCTCGAATCACTCGGGCCCTTAGCTCAGTTGGTTAGAGCTGCGGACTCATAATCCGTAGGTCGCTGGTTCAAGTCCAGCAGGGCCCATCGTCAAAACAGCGGCATAATGTGCTTTCGGTCACCGCCTTTGTGGGCGGTGGCCCTGCTGGACTTGAACCGAAGCCCGCGTTCCGAGCGGAGCGAGGACGAGCGCCACGGATGGCGCGAGAGCGGGCTGAGGCGGCCCGGATGCCGCAGGAAGCGCGCGGACGCGGGCTTGGCGAAGCCGACCCAGAGCATCCCAATCCCAAGACGCCCAATCATCTGAGGTTGTTGCAGGATGCGCGACAGGATGTCTCCGAAGGGCTGCGAGCTAGCCCGGATGGAACCGGCACGATGCCGCTGTCAATGATTGACATCCCCAAAGGGCCACACCTACTATTCACTTGGAAGTTGATGGGGTCTGGTGGTCTCCGCGGTCTTCAAAACCGCTGGCTGCAAACACTGCAGCGGCAGGTTCGATTCCTGCCTCTTCCGAAAAGGCCGGCCCTCATGCCACGCAATCCATACAGAGATATTCCGCAAGTGGAAAAGCTCCTGGCTGATTCACGAATCGCCGCCTGGAGCGAGGCACTTTCGCGACCCGTGGTAACTCAGCTTGTCATCGCAGCGACTGTTGCGGCTCGCAGGGCTATCGCCGATTCAGGTGCCTCCTCCAGCCCGGAGGCACTAATAGGGAAGATCGAGGCTGAGTGTCGGCGCTTGGCTTCCCGCAGGATCCGCAAGGTCATCAATGCAACTGGCATCATCCTCCACACCAACATGGGGCGGGCCCCGCTTTCTCCAGAGCTTTGGGATGCTGCGCGGGAGGCGAACTCTGGCTATTCCAATCTCGAACTTGACCTTGAAAACGGGAAACGGGGCAGGCGGGCCGGAATCTGCCCCGAGCTTATTAGCATCCTCACAGGCAGCGAAGATGGCCTCATTGTAAATAATAACGCAGCGGCCATCCTCCTTGTCCTCTCGGCCCTCGCCAAGGGCAGGGAGGTCATTGTTTCACGAGGGGAGCAGGTGCAGATCGGGGGCGGCTTCCGCATCCCTGAAATTCTCGCCCTCTCGGGTGCGAGGCTCGTCGAGGTCGGAACCACGAACATCACAACCCAGGACGACTATCTCAGGGCTCTCACTTCGGAGACCGCGATAATCCTTGTCGTCCACCCCTCCAACTTCAGGATTCGGGGCTTTACTGAAAAGCCAGACCTTGCTGTCCTTGCCAGGAGCATCCCAGAGCAGGTCGCCCTCGTGGTCGACCAGGGTTCAGGCGTCATTGGTGAAAAGTTGCCTGGGGAAGTCGGAGTTGGCAGTTATATTAAGCAGGGTGCCCACCTGGTCTGCTTTTCAGGAGACAAAATCCTGGGCGGTCCCCAGGCCGGGATCATCGCCGGGAAAAAAAGATGTGTCGATCAACTCCGCGACCACCCGCTCATGCGCGCCTTCAGACCCGGCAAGGCGGTGTACTCGCTTTTGGAGGAGCACCTCATCAGACGACTGGGGGGCGTGGACAAGGGGCATGCGGGCACGCTCACGGCGCTTTCGATCAGCGAGTTGACTGCCTTTGGGGAGCGACTACTTCAGGGCATCCCTGAGGAAAGGGCCAGACTTCGGCCTTGGCCAATTGCGACGGGCGGTGGGAGCGCTCCTGACGAGACCTTTCCCTCGGTTGCGCTCGAACTTGGGAATGGTGAGGGATCCCAAAACCTGCTTCGGGATTTGCGAGCACTCCCGGTTCCTGTCATCGGGGTCATTGCTGATGACCACGTAATCCTTTCTTTGGCAACAATGTACGGTGAAAATGAAGACTATATTGCTAGATCGATCACAAAGCTCCTTGGATTCGGGAGCTGGGGAAAGCAGCCATGTACGTGATCGGCACGGCCGGCCACGTCGACCATGGCAAGACGAGCCTCATAGAAGCCTTGACGGGGACGAATCCCGACAGGCTCCCTGAGGAAAAGGCTCGTGGCATGACCATCGACCTGGGCTTTGCCTGGTTTCCGGGAAGGGGAGGAGAGCCCATCGGCGTGATCGATGTCCCTGGGCATGAACGCTATATCCGCAACATGGTGGCCGGAGCATGGAGCCTGGACTGTGCCCTCCTCCTCGTGGCAGCCGATGATGGCTGGATGCAACAGACCCAGGACCACGCAGTTGTCCTGGCGGCTCTAGGAGTCTTGTCCATCATCTTGGTCATTACGAAGATGGATGCAGCAGAACCTTCTCGTGTGGAGGAGGTTGGGAGGGACAGCCTCGAACGCAGCCAGTCGATTTTTGGCTTCCGGCCGCCAATCATTTCGGTATCGGCCCACCAAGGCAAAAATGTGCAGGAACTCACGGCACTCATTATTGAAACCCTGTCGCGCCTTGTGGCTGATGCCTCGGCCCCACGCTTTCCATATATATATGTCGACCGCGTCTTCATAATGAAAGGTTCCGGCCTCGTGGTAACCGGCAGCCTCAAAGGCGCGCCTTTTTCGAAGGAGGAGGACCTCGTCATCCTTCCCCAGGGGGAGGCGATCCGTGTGCGAAGCGTGCAGAGCTACAACGAAGGTATCCTGCGTCCTGAACCAACCTCCCGTATCGGGCTGAACCTCCAGAAAACGAAGACTGATATTCAGCGCGGCAATTGCATTACCCTGCGCAGGGCTCCCTTCGTCTGCGAGACTGAGTTCATCGCGCGCATCGCCCCCATGAAGCCCTTCCTTGTGTCCGGATCGGCTTTGGAGGGGAGCGAGGCGAGCATCCGGAACCACGGCGAGGTCGAGGTAGCCATTGGGACGGGACACGAGATCGCACAGCTGCATTTTCTTGAGGACCGGCGTTTTGCCCGCTTTCTGCTACGTTCAAAGCTGCCGGGGCTTTGGAACCAGGCCTTCCTCATCATCCGTCACGGGGGCAGCACCATTCTTGGGAGTGGGCGGATTCTCTGGTTTGGTGATGTCAAGAAAGAGGCTCGCCGTCGGCTCTATCCGCTCATTGCAGCTCTACCCAATCCTGCGAGCGAGGTGGACCATTTCCTGCTTGAGCTTCGTTTCGCTGGATTCTGCCCTGCGCCTACTGAGGCATTTCTGCTCAAGGCCTGCGAGGGGGAGTCGATACTCCTCGAAACCTGGATCTTCCACCGCGTATGGCTAGGTGCCATCACTGGAGAGATCGTAAAGCTCGCCTCGCGGCCACCAGGGATTTCCGAAAAGGAACTCGAGAGCAAAATTGGGCTCGAAGCAGCGCCCCTATCAAAGATCCTTGCTTTCCTGGTAAGTGCCAGGACCCTGGAGCAGGTCAAGGGACTCTATGTCCAGCCGGGAAACACTGCCTCAGTCCAACTCGCTCCACTCGCTCGCCGGATGCTGGCTGAAGTCAAAAAAGCCGGCAAGGCCGCCTTCGAGCTAAGCCGGGTCGGTGTCGATCCCGCCCATGGAGAGCTGAAGACGCTGACCCGTCGTGGTCTGGTCGTGAAGCTTGAGGGGCCGCTCTATTATGAGCGTGGAGTCTATGAGGAAATTGTTGCAGAAGTGCTTGCTGGCTTGAATGCTGGAGAGCGCATTTCCGTTCCCGAAGCGAAAGAGCGCTGTGGGCTTTCCCGAAAATACATGTTGCCCCTCCTCAATCACATGGAAAAGGAAGGTTGGCTACGCCGAGAGGGCGACCAGCGCGTAGTATTAAAGGTGCGGGGACAGGAGAGCGTGCCATCCAGCAACAGCTTGGGCCGAGACCGTCACGATTCGGGCGAGCATCAAATCGGTCTGACCGGCCCTTCTCAATCATAAGCATTACCTGGCCAGATCGTCCTTTTTTTACCCGCTTATTCTTTTAACACAAGGAATTATTTCTTGACGGCTTGATTTGCCCCAACTATAGTGCGTTCTGGTCGGACAGCTCTACCGACAGGCCTGCCTGCGGTGAGCGGTCGAGGGAAGGGACTCACAGTTGAATCGAGCCATTCTTTTGAATGGCACAGTGATTTCCAGGGGGAGGCGATAGATGCACAATGCGAGGCTACAGTACGAAATCCGGGGGCTGCGAGTATGAGCGGCAAACTTGAAGGCCAGACTGCCATTGTGACCGGCGGTGGCCGGGGGATTGGCCGGGCCATAGCCCTTGTCCTTGCCCGAGAGGGAGCCACCCTAGTGATCGCCTCTCGAACTGTCCTGGAAGTTGAAAGGACTGTCGCTGAAATAAAGGGGCAGGGCGGAAAGGCCATAGCCGTCCCCACTGACGTAATGTCCAAGAAGTCGGTTGATGCCCTCGTCGCTGCAACACTGGCCGAAACCAAGCGCATCGACATAGTTGTCAACAATGCAGGCATCTTTGTGTGGAAGGGATTTGCCCAGCTCGAGGAAGAGGAATGGGATCGCATCCTGGCTACCAACCTCAAATCAGCCTACCTGCTCACCCAGGCTGCCCTCCCAGCGCTCACCGCCTCGGCTACGGGAAATGTCATCAACATTTCCTCGATCCACGGGCTCGTAGGTGATGCCAACTTCACGGCTCATTGTGCTGCCAAGTTCGGTCTCATCGGCTTGACGAAGGCTCTCGCCGAGGAGCTTCGCGAGGTCGGTATCAGGGTCAATGCCGTGAATCCGGGGCAGACCGACAACAAGAACCTGGATATCGTTCCCGCTGCCCGCGCCAAGCCGCTCAAGGAAACCCTGAACGCGACGGACATCGCGGAGGCGGTGCTTTTCCTGGCATCTCCGGCTGCTGCTGCCATTACTGGTTCTGTGATCGATGTCTGGGGTGGTACCACGGCGGCCGTCAAGACTTTCTAGGCCTTTCCCTGCCATCTGGTTTGGCGAGCGGGTCCGTGGCAGGCCTCGATGAATGCTCCGAAGAAGTGCAAAAATGAACTGGTCTGACCAGTTGACGATCCTCGTGCAGCTCGAAGCATAGATTGGATAATTTTAATATGGATAAAAGAATAGCGATATTTCCTTACGCCATTTTTGTTGACAAGTACTAGAATGGGGGCTAGGGTTTCAGTCGTGGTCTGACCACCATACCAAGCCGGGTTCCAGGAAGGGACAATGTTCGAGAAGCTGAACCAGCAAAAGAACTATATGCAGATCGCCCGGCAGATAAAGCACCTGATTCAGGATGGGGCTCTGCATATCGGCGAAAAGCTGCCCTCGGAGCGGAAGCTCGTCGAGCTTTTCGGAGCCTCCCGCGCAAGCATCCGAGAAGCCCTGAGTGCGATGGAAATGCTGGGCCTCATCGAATGCAGGAGCGGTCAGGGAAACTACATAATGGCCGATGGGGCTGAGGGCACGATCGACGGGGAGCTGCTCAAGAACCTTCTGCAGGGTCACGACCCCTACGAGATTTTTGAAGCCCGCCTGGTGATCGAGCCGAGTCTTACAGGACTGGCCGCCAAGCGCGCGACACTCGAGGAGCGGGACAGGTTCAAGGGACAGGTGTCCAGTCTCGAGGCTCTCGGTGCGCGGATTCTCGCTGGCTCTTTCCCCGAGACTGATATCGACACCTTCGTGGAGGAGGATCGTCGGCTCCATCTCGAGATCGGGCGGGCTGCGCACAACGAGGTCCTGTTCACGGTGTTCTCCGGGGTCAACCTCATGATGAAGGAAACACACTTCACTGCGCTGAAAAAAAAGGGTTTGATGCGCGAAGGTACCGTAAAGGCATATTCGGAGGAGCACAGCGCTCTGTTGAAGGCGCTGCTGACCGGGGATTCCGGGGCGGCACAGCGGATCTCGAAGGCCCATATCCTTTCACTGAAAAAAATACTCTTCTAGTTGTAATCAGACACCGAACCTGGGCTCCGGGCAGGGGCAAGGCGGGGAGTTCCGTGGGACCGCGTTGGAATGGGTACGCGGCGCATGAAGGGAGCGATCGATGGGAAAGAAGATCAGGATTGTCCATTATATCAACCAGTTCTTCGCGGGCATCGGCGGCGAGGAGAAAGGCTCTTCCCCGGTCGAGCATTGCGTCGGCCCCAAGGGTCCTGGCCTTGGCATCGTCCAGGCCATCGGAGACGATGTCGAGATAGTCCAGACTGTGTGGTGCGGGGACAATCTCATCAACCAGGAGCAGGACAGGATACTCGCGGAAATCGAGGCAATCATTGCCGAGGCCAAGCCCGACCTGGTGATCGCCGGACCTGCCTTTGGCGCAGGGCGCTATGGTCTTGCCTGTGGAATGGTCGCGCGACTCTGTACGCAGAAACTGGGGATTCCAGCCCTGATAGGACTGTACTGGGAGAACCCTGCGGTGGAGATCTACCGGAAGGACGCCTACATCTATCCCTGCGCGGAGACAGTCGCGGGCATGCGGAAGGATCTGCCGGGCTTCGCTCGCCTTGCCCTCAAGCTGGGCAAGAACGGCACGCTGGATTCCGCGACGATGGATGGCTATCTTCCCCGCGGCTTCCGCTACAACGAGTTCGTCGAAAAGAATGCAGCGATTCGTTCCATCGAGATGCTCGCTCGCCGACTCAAGGGCGAGGATCCTGTGACGGAAGTGCCGCTGCGTGGCTTTGAGAAAGTGCCACCCGCCGCTCCGATACTGGACCTGAAGGCTGCCACGATCGCGATTGTCACGGGTGGTGGGATGGTGCCACGAGGCAATCCCGACAAACTGAAGCAGGCCTTTGCCGATGCCTTCGGCGTCTACTCGATCGCGGGCCTGTCCGAGTTGCCAGCGGGCGAATTCAAGGGCATCCACGGGGGCTTCGACTCAACCTGGGTGGACGAGGACCCGGATCGTGTCGTCCCCCTCGATGTCCTTCGCGCGATGGAAAGGGAAGGGCGCTTCAAGAAACTTCACAATGAGTACTTCTCGCTCTGCGGCATCGGCACCAATGTGGCCATGAGCAAGAAGCTCGGAGCGGACATCGCCGAGGAGCTCAGGCGAAGACAGGTAAGCGCCGCCATCTACACATCCACTTGAGGGACCTGCACCCGTTGCGTGTCAACGATGCAAAAAGAGGCTGAAAGGGTGGGTATCCCCGCAGCCTTGATTACCGCGATACCCTCCGTAGCCAAGTCAGTCGGAGTCAGCAGGATCATCACGGGTGGGGGCATCCCCTATCCGGCGGGCAATCCTTCCCTGCCGCGCGACCGGGAGATCGAATTCCGGAAGCGTCTCGTCGAGAGGGCCCTCGAGGCTCTTTGCACAGACGTCAAGGAACCGACGATCTTCGACGTGAGCCTGGCCTAGGGGGAGAACGATGAAGCTTGAACGAGGATACTTCCGGGCCCGCGACTGCGTGTTCGGAAAAGTGACCAAATATGAAGATGGCATACTCAGCCTGGCCAGCGACGTGCTTGCGAAGGAGCTTCTCGACCAGGATGAGAACAAGCACATCAAGACGCTCGAAATCGAAATAGTCAAGCCAGGAGAGGACGCACGCATAGTCCACGTACTCGATACGCTCCAGCCAGGCGTCAAGGTGGAAGGCGAGGGCGAGTTCATGCCTGGCCAGCTCTGCGATCCGGTCATTGTCGGCAGCGGGAGGACCCATCTCCTGGAGAATGTGGCTGTCATGGAATGCGCGGAGCTGCCCTGGGCGGGGAAGTCTGCCCTCCTCTACGCACGAGATGCCATCGTCGACATGACTGGTCCAGCGGCAGGCTATTCTCCCTTCTCCGAGACCTTCAATCTGGTGCTTCGCATGACCATGACCGAGGGGGCCAGCGATGTTGAATACGACGAGGCCGTTCGTCATGCGGGTGTGCGCTTCGCACGTCGCATAGGCTCGCTGCTCAAGGATCTGAAGCCGGACCGGACAGAGGCCTTCGATTTTGACCGCGTGGTGGATCCCGCGCTGCCGAAGATCGCCTATGTCACCCAGTGCCAGAACCAGGGGACCTATTCCAATACCTACCTTTACGGGAAGGAGGTGAGCAACCTTGTTCCCGCTGTCTACGGGCCTACCGAGATCATGGATGGCTGCCTTGTCAGCGGCAACTATGTCTGGCCCTGCTTCAAGATTCCTTCCTTCATCCAGGCCAACCTGCCCGTGGTGATGGAACTTGCACGGGAGCACGGCAAGACAGTCAATTTCGTCGGCGTGGTCTTCGATCGCGGTCATAACAATTCCCACTTCGAAAAGATGCGCGTCGCCAACCTCGCGGCTGCGCAGGTCAGGCGACTTGGCGCCCAGGGTGTCGTCATCTCCTGGGAGGGCGGCGGAAACGCGGCAACCGACGCCATGCTCACACTGCAGACCTGCGAGCGCTGGGGCATCAAGGCTGTGGCCTTTACCTTCGAGTTCGGTGGGCCCGATGGCACCGAAGGCGTCCTTCTGGTCGACGATGTGCCCGAGGCAAAATACCTGGTATCGGGTGGTTCGATCGAAAAGCCGACGACCATTCCCAAGGTGAAGCGTGTCGCAGGTGGCGATGTCCTCCGGCTTCGCAAGGAAACAGGTGGAGACGCCGAGCCCGCTGACATAGAACGTACCCTCGACAACATCACGCCCTTTTACTGCGGTGGCAACCAGAGCGGCATCGGCAGGCTTGCAGGAGTCGGCTACTGATGGAGCTCTTCGACATCGTGATCATCGGGGCCGGTTCTGGCGGTCTATCCGCAGCGGTCTACGCCGCGCGGGCAAAGCGCTTGACGCTCATACTGGACCGAAAGCGGCCCGGTGGGCAGGCAGCTACCACGGAGAAGATGGAAAACTACCCCGGCTTTCCAGGCGGGATCGGTGGGCGCGAGCTCATGGACCGCTTCCGGGACCATGCCAAGGAGATGGGGGCACGAGTCGAACAGGCCGAGGTCATAGGCTTGGGGGAAGAAGATGGGAACTATGTCATACGCACAAGGAAGGGCCTGAGCTACGGGGCCAGGAGCATCATCCTCGCACCGGGAAGCGAGCCACGGAAGCTTGGCATTCCAGGGGAAGCCGACTACTCAGGTCGGGGCGTCTCCTACTGCGCGACCTGCGATGCTGAGCTTTTCGAGGGCGGCACAGTTGTCGTAATAGGTTCAGGTGAGACAGCAGTGGAGGAGGCTGGCTACATCAGCCGCTTCGCCGACGAGGTTGTCATGATCGTGGCTCACGATGAGGGTATCCTGACCTGCAACCGGACCCAGGCGGAGACGGCACTCGCCAATCCCAAACTCAGCTGGAAGTGGAACCGCTCCACGCTTTCCATCGAAGGTGGCGAGACAGTGGAAGCCGTTCGTGTCAGGAACCTCAGGACCAATGAGGAAGAACGGATCCCTTGCGACGGAGTCTTCCTTTTTGTAGGAACTGTGCCCCAGACAGCATTTCTTGGTGGCTTTGTAGAAACAGTCAAGGGCTATATTCCTACCGGCGAAAAGATGGAAACGAACCGGCATCTGGTCTTCGCTGCCGGTGACGTCCGCGTGAAAAACCTCAGGCAGGTCGTCACCGCAGCCTCGGATGGCGCCATCGCCGCCTACTTCGCCGATCGTGAACTCACCGAGAGGGAAGACTTCTCGAAGGCAATGAAGCGCGCTGGACAGAATTACCTCCTGTACTTCTACTCCCCCTCGGTGCAGCAGAGCCTCGACCTCATCCCCGCTGCTGAAATGAAGGCCGAGGCCCTCGGGCTGCCCCTGATCAAGCTGCATGCGCTCAAGTTCGCCAATGTCGCCGCACGCTACGAGGTGAAGGCCGCTCCCTGCCTCCTCCGGGTAGAGGGAGAGAATAAAGTCGAAACTATTGCTGAGTTTTGATACAGGCATCAAAGAATGAAAGGAGGTGATACGCATGTTGGATGGAAAGAAGATAGTCGTGCTCGGTGATCGCGATGGAATCCCCGGACAGGCCATCGAGGCTTGTCTGGCTGGCAAGGATGTGGAGGTCGTTTTCTCCGTTACTTCCTGCTTTGTTTGAACGTCCGCAGGTGCAATGGACCTTGAGAACCAGAAGCGGGTTCTCGATCTGGCGGAGCTGCATGGCAAGGAGAACATCGTAGTTCTCTTAGGTGGAGCAGACGCAGAGGCGAGTGGCATGATTGCGGAGACAGTGATCTCCGGCGACCCCGCCTTCGCAGGTGCATTGACAGGAGTCCAGTTGGGACTCGCGACCTATCATGTTCTCGAATCCGAGATCAAGCAGGAAATCGACGCCGGGTTGTACGAAAGCAACATCGGCATGATGGAGATGGTCCTTCCCGTGGAGGAGATCATCAAGGAAGTGTCGTCCTTCCGAAAAAAGGGCGCATGAAGGGTCTTGGCAAGGGAGCGGGATGAAAGAGCTCGACAAGGACAATTTTGACGAGGCGGTGCTGGCCCACAAGGGGCTGTACCTGGTGGATTTCTGGGGAAGCAGCTGCGAGGAATGCCTGGCGATGATGCCTGAGATCGAGGCGCTGGCGACAGCTCTGGAGGGCCAGGTCGAGTTCGGAAAAGTGAATATCCAGGGGAACAGGCGTCTGGCCATGCGGGAAAAGGTACTTGGAGTACCGACGATCCTCATCTACAAGGATGGCGTCAAAGCCGCTACCTTCACAAAGGAATTCACCAGCGAGGAAATCAGGTCCGCAGTCGAGGAGCTTCGGCTTGGCTGAAAGGAATGCCGTGATCACGGCATGCTCGTATGGCCTCTTTCACGCTCCCTATTTTTCCCAGGAGCACGGGACGACGCCAGAAGCCGAGCGCTCTGCCAACCCCGGCTCAGAATTCCTCATGGCCCTGCCGCGATCGATGCGGAGCTTCGGGTAGGTCGTGGCCTATCCGCCCAATCAGGCCTTTATCGGCAATCTCGACCCGCGTGAATTGCCTGCCAGACCCTGGCATGCAGCGGTGGACGGCACGGCCTCTTCGAGCGGAATCTTCGGGCGGATCGTCGATGAGAGGACACTTTATGCTCTCATCAAGTATTCCGACGCCTTCGATCTTGTAGTAATTAGTTCTGTCTTTCGTGACGAAGCCCTCGAAATCTTTGCGGGGGACGAAGCCTTGGCGGACGCCGATCTCCTGAAATTCAAGGAAGGGGTTGCTGCGCCAGTCCTTGAAAAGCTCGTCGCCGATGGAGCTCTTCCTCTCATTTCCGAAGGGAGGGTTCTGGGCTGTGTCAAGTCGGCTCACCCGACCGACCTCACTCTATGCGCACATACAATCCTCGAAAACCTCGCCTGCAAGGCGACTGGCGTCTACGCACTCCGTCGCCTCCTCGTCGACAACCGAATCGATCCCAGGGCTGTCGATTATATCATCGAGACCTCCGAGGAAGCCTGCGGGGATGCCAACCAGCGTGGAGGCGGGAATTTCGCAAAAGCCATCGGAGAGCTTTGCGGGCTTGCCAATGCCACGGGCTGCGACCTCAGGTCTTTTTGCGCTGGACCCGCACATGGATTGGTCCATGCTTCCGCGATGGTATCGGCGGGGACTGCGCGACGCGTCGTGGTCGTGGCCGGCGGAACGACGGCCAAGCTCGCCATGAA
>JBMOIK010000056.1:0-15343 GCA_049317365.1 Rectinemataceae bacterium
CGATGCCCTTGAGGTTGTGCTCGGAACAGGCACTGATGGTTATGACCGCGCCGTTGCCCTCCCGCCTGGTTTCGGGTACGGGGATGGTCAGGGTGCCCGCGAGGTACTGGCCTGTCAGGCTCTTCTTCGACTTCATCACCTCCTCGGGCGTGCCCTGGGCCACGATGTAGCCGCCGTGGACGCCGGCACCGGGCCCGAGGTCGACCAGATAGTCAGCCGTGCGGAGGGTCTGCTCGTCGTGCTCGACCACGATGAGGGTGTTGCCGATGTCGCGCAGATAGATCAGGGTGTCGATGAGTCGCTGGTTGTCGCGCTGATGCAGCCCGATGGAGGGCTCGTCGAGGATGTACAGGACGCCGACCAGGGAACTCCCGATCTGCGTGGCGAGCCTGATGCGCTGGGCCTCGCCGCCGGACAGGGTGCCGGCCTTGCGCTCGAGGGTGAGGTACTCGAGGCCCACGTTCTTCATGAAGCCCAGACGCGCCGTGATCTCCTTGAGGATCTGCTTCGCGATCTGCCGCTCGGTCGCGTTGAGCGAAATCGATTCGAAGAACGCAAGGGACTCCTCGACGGACAGCTTCGAGACCTCGTGGACGTTGCGGCCGGCGACAGTCACGGCCAGGGCCTCGGGACGGAGGCGCTTGCCGCCGCAGTCCTCGCAGGGCTTCTCCGTCATGAAGCGCTCGAGCCAGGTCTTGATGCCGTCGCTCTGCGTGTCGAGGTAGCGGCGCTTCAGGTCCGCCAGCACGCCGATCCACTTCGACTCGTACTCGAACTTCCCCGTACCCTCGCGGTTCTCGTACTTGATCTTCACGGCTTCGTCGGTGCCGTTGAGGATGGCGTCAATTACCCGTTTCGGCAGATCCGCAAAGGGCATGTCGAGGCTGAACCTGTAGTGCTTGGCGAGGGCCTCGAACTTGCTGCGGTTCCAGGCTGCGTCCGGGTTGTAGGGAACGCAACCGCCCTCGTTGAAGGACAGCGAGCGGTCGGGAATGACCAGGGAGGGCTCGAAATCGAGATTCTGGCCGAGGCCCGAACAGGTAGGGCAGGCGCCCTGGGGGGCGTTGAAGGAAAAGAGCCGGCTTTCGAGCTCGGGAAGGGAAATCTGGCACTCGGGGCAGGAGCCCTTCTGGCTGAAGAATTCCTCCACGGGTTCGCCTTCCGCGCCCTTGCCGGCGGACTCCCGGATGACGACCACGATGCCGTCGGCGACCTTGAGGGCCGTCTCCACGGCCTCGGCCAGGCGGCGGCGCGAGTCCTCGGCGAGCTTCATCCTGTCCACGATGATCTCAATTGTGTGTTTTTTCTGCTTCTCGAGGGCCGGCGGGGATTCGAGTTCGATGGCCTGTCCGTCGACGCGCGCCCGCACGAAGCCCTGGCGGGAGGCGTCCTCAAGTATTTTCTTGTGCTCGCCCTTTTGCGCGCGGATCACCGGCGCCAGCACCTGGAGCCTTGTTCCGGCGGGCCAGGACATGATGGCCTTGAGGATCTGGTCGACGCTCTGCTCGCGGATGATCCGGCCGCACTTCGGACAGTGGGGGATGCCGATGCGAGCATAAAGGAGCCTGAAGTAGTCGTAGATCTCGGTGACTGTGCCGACCGTGGAACGGGGGTTCCGGTGCGTGGTTTTCTGCTCGATTGAGATGGCTGGGGAAAGGCCTTCGATGTAGTCCACATCGGGCTTGTCCATGCGTCCGAGGAACTGGCGCGCGTAGGCTGACAGCGATTCCACATAGCGGCGCTGGCCCTCGGCGAAGATCGTGTCGAAGGCGAGGGAACTCTTCCCCGAGCCCGAGAGTCCGGAAATGACGATGAGCCTGTCGCGGGGGAGCTCAAGGTCGATGTTCTTGAGGTTGTGTTCCCGCGCCCCTTTGATGATCAGTTTGTCCATGAGTGGGTCCTTGGGAGGCGCGCTGTGCCCTTGATTATCAGCTTGTCCACGGTGGAAACGAAGATAGCCGGGCCGCGCTCCCGCGCGCAAGGGGACGGGGGAAGGAGAGGGAAGCTAGGAAGGAAGGGGCTTCGGGTAGATGCCGTCGAAGAGGCTCTTGAAGGCACCGACACTGACTGGCTTAGAAAGGAAGGCGACAGGGCGGGTAGCGTTTGCGCGCTCCATGGTTTCGGTATCGGTGTAGGCAGAAGTGTAGGCCAAAGGGATGTTCCAGCGCTTGTTGATGATGGACGCAGCCTCGATCCCGTCCATCCGGCCCTGGAGATGGATGTCCATGAGCACAAAGTCGGCCTTGCAGGTCTCGAGAAGCACGAGGGCTTCCTCCGCACTCGCCATCCTGCCGAGCACACGGTGGCCGAGGTTCTCAAGCATCTTGGAGGCAGCGAGCGAGATGATCCGCTCGTCCTCCACGATCAGCACATCCATCGACCCACTATAGTCTCCATCGCGGGGGCAGGCAAGCCGACTGCCACAGCGCAGCTCCTCGCTCACAGCGGAAACTCGAGGGTGCAGAGTGTTCCCGGATCGACAGGGACTATCGACATCGGGCTACGTATCTGTTCGGCCAATCCGGTTGCAAGGAGCATTCCAGAGCCCGTTGACTTGTTCATGTCGAATTCCTCAGGCAGGCCCCTCCCCCAATCCCGCACCATGAGCAGGCCGCCCCCGGCCGTGCGTTCTAGCCGGACTTCGATAGTGCCCTTTTCCCCGGGAGCGTAGGCGTACTTGATGGCATTGGTCAGGAATTCCGTCAGGATGAGGCCGAGCGGCCCGGCAACCTTCGAGGGAATGGCCAGCTCCTCGAAGTTCGTCTGGATCGAAATGTCACGAGAGAGCAAGGACATCGCGGTGACGACCTGGGAGCAATAGAGATCGAGCCGGACCACATCGACCGAACCGGTCGCATAGAGGAAGGAATACAGTTGTGCGACCGACCTGACCTTGGACTCGAGATCGACAAAGATACCTTTGATGGAAGCGTCCTCGGCGTCCATCGCCGAAAGCCCGATGAGGCTCGTGATCATGTTGAAGCTGTTCTTGACCCGGTGCTGGAGTTCGAGAAAAAGCCCCTTGTTCTTCGCAAAGGAAGCCTCGAGCTCAGCCTGGTTCTGTTTCTGTGCGCTTAAGTCGGTTATGACGGCGATGGTACCCCGATAGTCACCGGGACCTCCCCTGGGCACAGCGGAAATCAGGACGGGGGCAACAGTGCCCTCGGCGCGGAGGAGCCTGGACTCATAGCTGCTTGCCAGCCCCTTCCCGCGGAGTTTCCGCTGCAGGGCGAGCTCCGCCAGGGCCTCGGGAGTGGTGAAATCAGCGGGTCGCCGGCCGATCATCTCCTCCGGCCCGAAGCCGAAGAGGCTTGCGTAGGCCTTGTTGACGAACTCGAAGCGCCCCTCGGCGTTGGTGACCGTGAGGCCCTGACCCATCGAGTCGAGCACGAGGTTCGCGAAATCGCGCTGCACCTTCAGCTCATCCTCGAGCGTGATCAGCTCACCGATGTCGTCGACTATCCAGATGGAACCAGCACCAGGATCGCCCTGGTCGACCAGGCGCCCGCTCATCCTGGACCAGAACAGGCTCCCATCCCGTTTCCGCATCTGCCTTACCGTCGTGAAAGTCTCGCCCAGTCCGAGCCGCGGATAGGCTTCCCTCCCCAGGGCTTCGAAGCTTTCGCTGTCCGGATAGAACCGCCCCGTCCGGAGGCCCACCGTGGTTCCACGGTCAAATCCGAAAACGCTGTCGTAGGCTGGATTGGCCCAGACGATGGTGCGATCGACAACCCTGGAGATTCCCGAACTCGCTGTCTCGAGGATGGCACGCAGGTTGGCCTCGCTTGAGGCCAGGTCCGCGGTGAGATTCTCGGCAAGCCGGAGGGCCCGGTCGCGGGTTCCCAGCAGGGCGTGGGCAAGCCCTGCCAGCAGCACGCTGAGGGCCAGTCCGACCAGGGCCGTGATGAAGATGGGAAGCGTGGCCCGGGCCGAGATCGCAGTGTCTATCAAGGTTACCTCAAGGGTCCAGGGCCGCCCCGATATCTCCAGATTGACGAACTGATGAGCCAGGGCGGGGAGCTTGGCGCGCCGGCTCTCATACAGCAAGGATTCCGCGTCAGCCTTCGACCCGTCGTAGACCTTGAGGGAGATCTCGCCCCAGTTGCGCCGGATTTCCCAGCCCTGGAGGATGCCCCGCATGAGATCGCTCATCCTGTAGGGACTGTAGACCCACCCCACGAGGGCAGCCCGTCTCTCTGACAGATCCGCCGGATGGAAGCCATCCCGGAAAACCGGCATGTACATGAGGGTCCCTGCCTGGACGTCCTCGTTGGTCTCCTGGACGAGGATCACCTTCCCCGACAGTATGGCCCGATCCTCGTCGCGGGCCTTCTCCATGGCCTGGCGCCTGACAGGCTCGGACAACATGTCGTAACCGATGGCACGGAGGTTACGCGCGTCAAGGGGTTCGAGGTAGATGATGGACGAGTAGCTTTCCCTCTGCCCATCGGGCCGTATCCCGTAATCAGGGAAGCCCTCGGCGCGGACGGACTCGATGTGACGGGCGAGACTGGAAGCAGGCACCAGGACCGACCAGCCGAGGCCCTGGGTTCCCGGAAGCGCTGTTTCGAGGCGAAGCCTCGAGACGAACTCACGCCATTGGGCGCGGGTCGGGCTGCCATGTGCCTCGATGAAGGCCGCCCCACTCTGGAGCAGGGCCTCGTTCGCCGCAAGTCTCGTGATAATGTTGGAACGGATCTCGGTGGCAGCGAAGTCGAGGTCATGGCGCGCCTGGGCCTCGATATTGGAGGCCGTGTCACGCATCGCAAGGCCTGTCAGGGCCGCGCCCGAGAGTAGTATGGCGCCGACTATCCACATCCCATACCCGGGCTTCGGAGTTATTCCCATCGGAGCAAGCATAGCCCAGGAAGTCCCGCGCGTCCATTCGGAAGCGGCTAACCCCCCGCAGGGATTCTTCGGCTAGATTTTAGTTGGTACATTTTCCCCGGGGCGGATCCGGTCTAGAAGGGGAAACCCTCCTCTGGAGCGGCTCCGGCGGCGTCGGGAGGCTCCGCGTCACCATCGGCCGGAGAGGCGACAGGAGTGGCCGCTGCCGCCTGGACGTCCCCCGTATCGCCTGGCCGGCGCGCCTGCAGCTTCGCCCGGTCATGCAGGGTCCGGCCCTCCACGAGTATCGCCTTGTCAGGCTTCGACGGGCAGACCGTCTCGCAGGCTCCGCAACCGATGCAGTAGTCCTCGTCGATGACCGGTTCCGGAAGGCTGCCCGCCCCCGGTCCGGCAGCTGGCCTGACCATCGTCAGGGCCCCGCTCGGGCAATGTTCGGCACAGGCTCCGCAGTTCGTCTTTTTGGTCTTCACGATGCAGAGTTCCAGCCTAAGCAGGCTCCGGCCCACCCGGCTCCGCTTCTTGTCCTCGCTCGCGATCGGCAGGAGGGCGCCTGTCGGGCAGACGCGGAAACAGAGATCGCACTCAAACTGGCAATAGGCGCGGCCGTAGTCAAGAAAGGGTTTGCCCATATCGGCGAGTCCCCACTCGCCCAGGGAAGGCCTGAGCACAAGGGAGGGACAGCGCGCGACACAGGCCCCACAGGCAGTGCAGGCCGCGAGGAAGGGGGCGATGGCGCCAGCGCCGGGAGCTGCGGCCGCCGCCAGGACACGGCCCCGCACAACCCGCCCCGCAAGCCTGAGGGGTCCACGGGAAGCGCCGGCATCACCGGCATCGCGGGAAATGCCATCTGCAGGGACTGCCCCCGCGCCTGCAGCGCGGCTGGCGCCTGCAGCGCGGCTGGCGGCCAGGCCCGCCCCCCCGGCGAGCGCGAGGGCGGCGACTCCCGCCCAATTGGTACCAGTTCGCAGGAAGCTCCGCCGGCCGGGATCGGCCGCGCCGGGGGCAGGAGCGCCGGACCTGGCCGACAAGGAGATGGATTGCGAAGGACAGGCCGAGACACAGTCGAAGCAGCGGATGCAACGGCCCTCGTCGACCACAGGGGTTCCGGCAGCTGTACCGCCCCCCGTGGCACCACGGGCCTCCGCTGCGTCGCGCTCCCCTGCCGCGCCACGCCCAGGCTCGGTGATGCAGGAGGCGCGGCAGGAGCCTGCGCAGGCTCCACAGGCTGTGCAACTGCCCCCGTCCACACGCAGGCGGAAGGCTGGCTTCGCCGACAGGAGGCGGAGGAGGGCCCCCGTCGGGCAGAGGAGATTGCAAAAGAGGCGGCCACGGGACAGTACAAGCGCGAGGAGGGCTGCGCCGATGACGAGGCCCTCGAAGCCCTGCGCAGGCTCCCAGGGGATGGGCCCTGGTGCGAGGTCCCAGGAGCCGAGGGCACGGGCGAGGGCGGATGCAGCGTTGTTGGCCAGCGCCAGCGCTGGACGGATGACAGCGGAGGCCAGCTTCCCGAAGGCCGCCCAGGGCTCGACGAGACCCAGAAGGAGGGGGAGGCCGGACAGGGCCGCTGCCGTGACAAGGGCGAAGGTTGCCGCATGGACGAGGGGACGCCCCGGACGGTATCGGAGGGCCCTGGCCCGCTTGTCCCTGATGGCACGAAACAGGGCGATAAGACCATCCTGGAAGGCCCCGAGGGGGCAGAGGAAGGAGCAATAGACGCGACCCAGGGTCAGTGTGGCCAGCATCATGACAACTATGACTACAATGGCTCCAAGGCCGGCTTCGGCGGCGGGTCGCAGGGAGGGCGATGCGGCGAGCCGCTCGAGGGCAGGAAAAAGCTGTAGCCCCGGGAGGAGGTCGAGCAGCGAGACTTCCCGCGACGAGGGCAGGAGGAAGAGCCAGGAATAGAGGACAAGGACGAGGGAGGAGGAGGCGATCCGGAGCGCCACAAGGGGAGATCTCCAGGGTTTCTGCCTCGTCCTGCCCTTCCTAGCCATGGGAATTCCCGGAGTCCCTCAGAGCTGGATCCGCCGGATGTCGAGGGTCGAGAGGTCGGCGCTGCCGAGGCCGAGGGCGGCGGCCATGCCGATGTAGGGGAAGGTCCTCTGGCCCGATCCGAAGCTCTTCGCGGAGGCCGCGTCCGCTGCCACGATGTCGGGGCTGAGGATCTGCATGCCGAGCTCGGCATAGCGCGTGGAGCCATTTCCCCTCGGCCCCCCCGTCAGCATGACGCGGGATGCGTCCACGATGGTGAGTTTTGGCCTGACCGCGAGGGCGACCTCCGCGATGCAGCGGTCGAGACCCTGGAAGTGGAAGGCCTGACGGTCCCAGACCGTACCCATGAGGTTCTTGAGCGAAGAGGTCATGCCCGCCCCGCCGTGGGACTTGAGCACGGGCACATTGATGATGGCATCGGCTTCGAGGAGGAGCTCGTGCACCTTGACCGAGCTGAGGGCTGTGGCGCCCCGCATTTCCACCTTGTGGTAATAGGATTCGCTGCCGGCCGGAGCCACCGTGGCCCCCGCCTGCCTCGCCGCGGCCTCGATGCCCGAGTTCTTGTAGCAGGCCCGCCATTCGTCGCAGCTATGATCGACGACATAGACCCGCTTCGCACCGGCAGCAAGGCAGGCCTCGATGATGGCCGCCACGAGGAGGGGATTGGTGTTGGCCGCCCGCTCGGGAGCCACGTCCCATCCGATGTTGGGTTTGACGACGACCGTCTCCCCCTTGGCCACAAAGCGTCCCATGCCTCCGAGGGCCGCGATGCCTGCAGTGAAGAGCCTCACCGGACCATCGGCGGCGGCGGCTGTCCCCGCCGGGCCCTTGACGGCGACGAGCTGGGGGAAGGCCTCGGAAACGGGAACACGGCCTCCGCCCCAGGGGTCTGCGGCCAGAGGGTTCCCTGCCGGCGAGGCCCGCGTAATCGGCGATCCGGGCACATCGAGCATGGAAGCAAAAAGCCGTCCGCCTCCGAGCAGAGCGGCAGAGGCAGAGGCAGCTCCCAGCCCAGCCAAGCGCTTCATGAATTCCCTTCGGTCCATTGCTTCCCCCCCGGCGTCCCTTCGGGCCAGCCTACACGTTGAATTTGAAGAAAACCACATCGCCGTCCTGCGCCATCGCCGTGGCGATGGCGCGCGTACGAATGTCGTGCAAGACAGCCTGCCTATACATTGAACTTGAAGAAGATCACATCGCCGTCTTGCACGACATAGTCCTTGCCTTCCTGCCTGAGCTTCCCGGCTTCCTTGATGGCCTTTTCGGAGCCGAGGGTCACCAGATCGTCATAACCATAGATTTCAGCCTTGATGAAGCCCTTTTCGAAGTCGGTGTGGATGACCCCGGCTGCCTGGGGAGCCCTGTCGCCTGCCTTGATGGTCCAGGCGCGGCACTCGTCCTCGCCCGCGGTGAAGAAGGTGCGGAGGCCCAGGAGGCGGTAGGCGGCGTGGATGAGGGAGGCGAGCCCCGTCTCCTCCAGGCCGAGCTCCGAGAGGAATTCGCGCCTCTCCTCCTCGCTGCCGAGGTCGCCGAGCTCAGCCTCGAACTTCCCGCAGATCACCACAGCCTCCGAACCGATCGCGGCGGCGGCACGGCGCACGGCCTCGATATGGGCATTGCCGGACTTCATGCCCTCCTCGTCGGTGTTGCAGACAAAGAGCTCCTTCTTCATGGTAATGAGAAAGGCCTTCTTTATGGCTTCGGCCTCTTCGGGGTCAAGGGCGACGGTGCGGGCCGCCCTTCCCTCCTGGAGGGCTGGGCGGATTTTTGCGAGGGCGGAAAGCTCGCGCTCCGTCTCCTTCTTGATCTGCGCATCCTGGACCTTGAGCTGCTTCTGGAGCTTCTCGACGCGCTTGTCGACCGTGTCGAGGTCGGCTAAGGCAAGCTCGGTGTGGATGACCTCGATGTCGTCCGCGGGATCGACCTTGTTGGCCACATGGATGATGTCAGCGTCCTCGAAGCAGCGCACGACGTGGGCGATCATGCCCACTTCGCGGATATGCGAGAGGAACTGGTTGCCGAGTCCCTCCCCCTTCGAGGCCCACGCACGAGGCCTGCGATGTCCACGAATTCCACGATGGCTGGGACGGTCTTTTTCGGCTTGAACATGGCCGAAAGCTTCAGAAGCCGAGCATCGGGCACCGCGACGATGCCGACATTGGGATCGATGGTGCAGAAGGGATAGTTGGCAGCCTCGGCCTTGGCGCTCGTCAGGGCCGAAAATATGGTGGACTTGCCGACGTTGGGTAGTCCGACGATTCCGCAATTGAGGGGCATCTTTCCTCGCAGGGTCTCAGGATGCCCCACTCTAGTGAAAAAGCCGGGTACGGGTATATGGGAGGCTGGACGCGACGCCCTCAGCCCTGGGAGAGGGCCTCTTCGAGCTCAGCCCGCCAGCGGGAAGCTCAGGGTGGCGGCGGTGCCTGACTCGGCGCCCTTCATGCTGAAGTCGCCTCCGATCTGTCCGGTAAGCCCCAGGATGAGCTGCAAGCCCATCCCTGCCTGGCCTCTGGGGTCAAAGCCCTCCGGCAGGCCGACACCATCGTCCCGCACGGAGAGTTCAGCCCCGACTTCGGTCCTGCGGAGCGAGATGAGGATCTGGCCAGGGCGGTTCCCGGGAAAGGCATACTTGATGCAATTAGTCAGCAATTCCGTGAGTATCAGGGCGAGCGGCACCGCGATCTTTGCTCGTACCATAAGCTCCTCCAGTTCGGACCTGAAACGGACCCTTCCCTTGAAAGCGGATATCGCAGTGACAACTTCCGAACAATAGGTATCGAGCCGCACCTCGCTGAAGCTGCCGCTCTGATAGAGCATGGAATAGAGCTGCGATATGGTTCGGACCCTTCCTTCCAGTTCCGAGAGGGCCTGCCGGGCCTCCACGCTATCAACTTCCTCGATGGTCAGGCTCACGAGGGCGCTGATCATGTTGAAGCTGTTCTTGACACGGTGCTGGAGTTCGCTGAGGAGGCTGCGGTTTTCCGTACTCACCGTCTTCAAGGCTTCCTCGATGGCCAGGCGGTTGCTGATGTCATGGGCCTGGGAAAACATGACACGCCTGCCCTGCCAGGAGTAGGGGCCTCCGACGATCTCGACGGGAAAGACCGTCCCGTCTTTCTTTCGGTGCCAGCGAAGGGGGATGAAACTCATAGCTTCGTCTGCAGACTCGGCCAAGGCCACCGATGAAAAAGGGACTTTGGCGCTGATGTCGTGGATGGTCATGCCACCGATCAGTTCCTCCCTTCCGAATCCATAGAGCCTCGCATAGGCCTCGTTCACATCGATGAGCCGGAAGGTCTCGCGATCGAAGATGGAGATGGTGAGAATCTCGTTGTCAAAGAGGATCCGGTATTTCCCCTCGCTTTCTCGGAGCTCCCCGGTAAGCCGGTCTGCCATCATGTGCGCCTGGTTTCGGGTTCGCAACAGCACATGGAAAACTGCAAAAAGGAGGAGGGATATCAGGATTCCCGTGAACATGATGTGCCAGAAAAGCGTGTTCTCCGACGCGAAGGCCCCACCCTGCGCCTTGGAAAAACTGAGGGTCCACTCCTGGCCTGCCATGTACACAGAGCTTGTCCGCGAGAAGGTTCCGCGTGACCTGGCTGCTGCCCCGGAAAGGCTGGCGCTGTCAAAAAGCAGGGAGGAATCCGACACCAGGCTACCGCTATGGATCTGAAAGGTAAGCTGCTCATCCAGGTACTTCGCTGTCCAGGCTGCGAGGATCTCACTCATCAGGTCAGTCATCCGATGGGGGCTGTAGACCCATCCTGCGATGGCTGCCCGGCGTTCTTCGATGCTTCCCTTTGGCATGCCATGCTTGTAGACAGGCTGATACAGGAGGATTTCCGACTGCTGATTCCCCTCCCTGTCCTGGACCAGACTCACCTTTCCCGAAAGCCGAGCCAATCCGCTATCTCGGGCGGCTTCCATGGCGCTGCGTCGTACAGGCTCGGAAAGCATGTCGTAACCGAAGGACCGGAGATTCCTTCCGGTGAAGGGCTCGAGATAGAAGATCGAGGAATAGATCGGCCGCCGTCTTTCCGGCCAGACCATGTATGAGGGAAAGCCCTCTCCGCGGACCTCGTCTGTGTGGCGAGAAAGTTGATCTGGCTGGATAAGCACGGAAAAGCCGATGCCCTGGATACCAGAAAGGTTTGTCTCCAGGCCAAGGGAGGTCGTAAAGACCTTCCATTGTTGGCGCGAAACAGCATCGGATGCATCGAAATACGCGGCTCCTGCAAGGAGAACCCGCGTGAAATCGTCAAACCGCGCGCGGATGAGGGTCTGGACCTCATAGCATTCACCATCGAAGCGGAGGCGGGCGAGGATCTCGGTATGGCCCTTTTCGTGGAAGGCCACGAGGAGGGTTAAACCAAGGCAGAAAAGCAGGATCAGTATCTGTCCAGCTCGAAACAGCTTAGGCATTTTTTTCCTGAGTTCGCGTCCCAGCGAGAGGGCCCAGCCCCGCGATTATTAGATCGCCGAATGTCAGCTCACATAAACTCTATCACACTACCTGGGCAGTGTCATAAATTTCAGACAAAAGGGGTTTATATTTCTGATGATGAAATGGGCAGTTCAAATATTGCACATTTTCTTTGCGCGAGGCCTCTTTCGGGTATAAAATCGAATCAATAAATTTCGCCCCCCAGGAGCACGCGATGCCCGACCTCGAGAAGCTGCTTTCGAAAAACGCGCGGAACATGCGCAAGTCCGTCATCCGCGAACTTCTCAAGCTCACCACCCAGCCTGATATCATTTCCTTCGCAGGGGGCCTACCCGCTCCAGAGACCTTCCCGGTCGAGGACCTCCGAAAGGCCGCCGACGAGGTCTTCACCACACACGCTTTCAAGGCCCTCCAGTACGGTACCACCGAGGGCGATGACGAACTCAGGGCCGAACTCGTCACCTTCGAGGGACGCGGCGGAGTAAAGCTGGCCCTCGACAACATCCTGGTCGTCTCGGCAAGCCAGCAGGCCCTCGACATGATGCCCAAACTCTTCGTCGATCCGGGAGACTATGTCATCGCGGGACGGCCGACCTATGTCGGCGCCATCCAGGCCATCACCGCCTATCAGGGCCGGGTGCTCGGCATCCCCTTCAGCCCCGAGAATGACGGCTTCGACATGGATGAACTCGAAAGGCGCTTCGGCCGTGCCGTACATTCACGACAGAGGGTCAAATACATCTATGTCATCCCCGACTTCCAGAACCCCTCCGGCATCTGCTGGAGCCTGGCCAAACGGAGGGCCCTCCTCGAGTTCGCCTACCGCAACGAACTCCTCATCGTCGAGGATTCTCCCTACCGAGAGATCCGCTTTATCGGCGAGCACATTCCCTCGATCTACCAGCTCGACCAGGAGGGGCAGAACCGGGGGATCGTCATAGGTTTGAAGACCTTTTCCAAGATCCTCGTTCCAGGAGCGCGTGTGGGGTGGGTGATGGCGAGGCCCGAGATCATCTCGAAGCTCGTCACGGCCAAGCAGGCCATGGACCTCTGCACCAATGTCTTTGCGCAGAAGTGGCTCGCCGAATACCTCAAGACTGGAAAGATATACAGCCTGATCGAGAATACCTGCGCCAACTACCGGGCCAAGCGCAACCTCATGATCGAGATGTTCAAGCTGTACATGCCCAAGCGCTGGGACCTCCGGTGGACCGAGCCCGAGGGGGGCCTCTTCCTCTGGCTGTCGCTGCCCAAGTACATCAACACCGACGCCATGATCCACAAGGCTGTCGCACGGAAGGTGGCCTACGTCATCGGCTCTGCCTTCTACTTCGACGAGCCGGAGATGAACGCAATGCGGATCAACTTCTCCTACTCCACCCACGAGCAGATCGAGGAAGGTGTCAAGCGCCTCGCCGCCGTCATCACCGAAGAGATCTCCGCCCACGAAGCCGGCCCCCGAGGTCAGACACAGGCAGAAATCTGAGCTCGGGGGGCGCCCAGGACGGATGAAAGGCGGGGTCTGAGCCCCGCCACAAGCATCAGTTCTCGCGGATATCCAGGAGCTCGACGATGACAGGCTTGAGGGCGGTCTGGAGCTTGTCTTTGCCAACCCCCTGGACCTTGAGCATGAGTTCCCAGACCTGGGCCCCGGAAGGCGTTGTGGAATCCGCAGCACCGAAACCGACGATGTCCCCTCCCGCCTCCGCGACAGCGCTCATGATCTTGGCAAAGACGCCCTTCCCCGAGGCTGTTGTCGCAGTGACCCTGACGCCCTTGGCGCGACCTCCGAGGAGCTTGAGGAAGGTCCGGAAGATATCCGTCTCGGTGATGATCCCTGCAATGCTGCCGTTCGTGATAACCGGGAGACCGCCGATCTTGCGGTCGGCCATGATGAGGGCCGCTTCCTCGAGGGGGGAATCCTCGGAGACGCTGATGACCTGTTTTGTCATGACCTTTTCGACAGTGAGCTTGGACAGGAGGTAGGGTATCTCGTACACGGAGAGCGAGGTGGTCGGCGAGGGCGAGGCGTAAAGCAAGTCCTTTTCGGAAACGATGCCGAGGAGCTTGTTCTGGGCATCCGCGACAAGGAGTCGGCGGATCTTGCGGTCTCGCATGAGGGTGAGGGCGTCCTGCACCGAGCTTGAGGCGGCGATGGTAACAGGATTCCTGGTCATCTGGTCGCGAACGAGCATTGGAACCTCCTTTAGGATGGTAAATCACCGTAATGGTATCCTGCTATCACGCCCTGAGGCCAGAGGCCCGCTTGCGGGGAGGATGGCCCCAGGATCGTCGCCGATTGACTCCACACCCTGCTTTCGGTAGCGTTGCCGGATGCCGAGTCTGTGGAAAAAGCCAAGAGCCGAGGGGATGCCTGCCGTCCAGCAGCCTGTCCCGGCTCCCAGCGCTTCCAGGTTCCCAGCGGGGAAGCCTCTGGCTATCCTGGCCCTCCTCGTCATGACCTGCATGGCTGCGGAGGCTGTCTCCGAGCCGCCCCTGGGCAGCGCTGCCAGCACTTCCCCCGGCGCCTCGCCCGGCGCCTCGCCCGGCGCCTCGCCCGGCGCTTCGCCCGGCGCTTCGCCGCGGGACCTGATCGGTACGATACGGCGGCTCGAGGTTTCCGTGGAAGCGGGCCCCCGCAAGGGCTGGATCCATGCGCGAGCAGCCTTCCAGACCGCCTATCCCTATAGCGGAGCCCGGGTCTACGCCCTCCTCAACGACTATGGGAACATATCCAAGGTATTCTCCCGCATCTGGAAAGAACGCATAGTCGCTGCCATCCCGGGCGGCTACCTCCTGGAGCAGGAAACCGGCGTCAGGATCCTCGGCTTCGAGTTCAGTTCCACCATCCGCCTCCGCACCCTCATCACCCCCGATGTCAGGGGAGGCGGCACCATACAGTGCCTCCTGGTCAACGAGGGAGGGGCCCTCGAGAACAATACGACTACCTGGCAGATCCGGGAACTCAGCAGCGCCTCGGGTCCCCTCTGCCTCGCCACCTATTCTATCGAATTCGATACCAAGAACCAGTTCCCCGGCCAAGTCGCCATAATGCGCCAGTTCGGTCCCCAGGAGATTGAAAATACCCTGGTGGAACTGGGTGAGGCGCTGGACAGGCTGTCACGATGAGTCTCATGAAACCATGAGTTCATGACAATCGACATCCTTTGCAAGGTCATCGACAATTTCGGGGACATCGGGCTGGTATACCGCCTGGCGAAGGCCCTGACCGACCTCGACAGCCGACTTCGGCTCCGGCTCCATGTCGATGACCTCCGGTCCTTCGCAGCCCTCTGCCCGGCCATCGACCCCGAAAAGGACATCCAGGATTTCCGGCTCTGGACTGTGCTCCGCTGGGGTTTCGACTGGGAAGCTCTCGCAGCCGAGCCGCCCCGCCTCGTTCTCGAGTGCTTTGCCTGCGGAAGGCCGGAAACGCTGGAGGCACTCCTCTTCTCTCCCGATCGCAGCGAAGCCTGCCTGATCGTCAACATCGAGCACCTCACTGCCGAGGCCTGGGCCGACGAGCTGCACCTGATGCCCTCGGCAACGCGAAGCGGCCTCGTTCGGAAGGTCAACTTCATGCCGGGTTTCACGGCGGCCACGGGAGGACTCATCATCGATCGGGTCTTTGCGGAGGCTGCCGGGGCATGGATGGTGGAGGAGGCAAGGGATGCGAAAAGGCAGGCGCTGCTTGGCACTATCGCCACCATCGCCACGGGGTTACCAGACTCCCCCCGCGCGCTTGGTGCCTTTGAGCCCCCCACCGACGCAGCCTCCCGCCTCTGGATCCCCCTCTTCGCCTACGAGTGGGATTACGCAGCGATAGTGCGGGACCTGGCGCGCTTCGGCGAGCGCCACCCCCTCCTCGCCCTCGTCGCGCCAGGCAGGAGCGCGGGCCCCTTCCTCGCCGCCTGGGAAGGCTCAGGACGGCCCTTCCCTGCCCTCGCCCTCCCCTTCCTTCCCCAGGAAACCTGGGACGAACTCCTCCTCGCCTCCGATGTGTCCATCGTGCGGGGTGAGGAGTCGCTGTCACGGGCGGCGCTCTCTGGCAGGCCC
>JBMOIK010000057.1:0-15302 GCA_049317365.1 Rectinemataceae bacterium
CGAGTTCATGCAGTGCGATTTCGACATAGTCGGTACTGATTCCGCGATGGCGGACGCCGACATCGTCCTCCTCATCAGGGATGCCTTCGACAGCCTCGGCGTCGGTGGCTTCAAGATCAACATCAACCACCGCGGTCTCTTCAACCGCTTCCTTTCGCGGAACGGGCTTTCCGACCGCTCCGCCTTCGTGCTGCGCTCGGTCGACAAGAAGGACAAGATCACCGAGGTGGAACTCCGCAGCCTCCTGGAGACCGAGGTATCCGCTGCCGAATGCACCCTGATCCTCGATTACATCAAGCCGCTCGATGGTTTTCTTGCGACCCTCGACAAGCTCGAGGCCCTGGCCGGTGGACCGGCAGAGGATTCGAAGCGGCTCAGGACCATCTACGGGGCATTCCAGGCTACCCGGATGGCTGTCGCCTGGAACGACGCAGCCTCGGGCAATTCCCACTCCGATTCAGACACCGAGACCCTCGTCCTCAACCCAGGCATAACCCGCGGCCTGGACTACTACACCGGGGTCGTCTTCGAGACGAAGCTCGACGCGATGCCCGAAATCGGCTCGGTCTGCGGTGGAGGTCGCTACGACGAACTTGCGAGCCTCTATACCACGCGACGGCTCCCCGGCGTTGGCGCGGCCATCGGACTCGATCGCCTCATGACTGCCCTTGAGACCCTCGGGAAGACGCACGGACGCGCAGGCTACACCGAGGTCCTGGTTCTCAACCTCGAAGAGGATTTCGGCACGAAGTACCAGCAGATCGCAGCAGTGATGAGGCGTGCAGGGATCGTTGCCGAAGTCTTCGCGGAAAAACGCAAGCTCGCCCAGCAGTTTGCCTATGCCGAAAAAAAAGGGATTCCCTTCGCTGTCGTGCTCGGCGAGAGCGAAGCCGCGAAAAAATGCCTGACGGTGAAGGTCTTGGCCAGCAGGGAGACTTTCGAGGTCGAGAGTGCCTCCGAGGCTGCGGATCGCATCCGCGAACTCCTGGTTCCCTAGTTCGATGCCCACGGCCTTGGCCGAGGCAGGGCGGAACCGGGGACGACGCGGCGGCAGTCTGATGGCCCTCGTTTCCGCCTGGGCATTCGTCGCGCTTTCAGGCTGTTCGAGTGGCCCACCCGAACTCCTCAGGGTCGACTGGATCCTGGAAACCCGCCCCGAGGGGCCCCAATCCCACGAAAGCCTCTCGGTTTTCGCCGATGTCCGGGATCCCGACGGTATAGAAGATCTTGAAGCCATCTGGATCATCAACGACCAGGCGGAGATCCTGTGGTCGCTCGACAGCAGCACCTGGGCTTCCCGCTCCGTCGGAGGGGACACCTGGCTCGGCTCAGCGGACCTGACCATGGCAGACAGGGGACCGATCCCGAGGGGGCAGTGGCGCCTCGTTGTCGCGGACCTCGCCGGTAACCGCGTCAGCCAAGATTTTCTCGTGGCTCCAGATCTAGCTGGAAAGGCAGCTCCCAGAGCCCTCTTCGAAGGTGGCAAGCTGCGACTCGCCGCGAGGTGGCCGGAAAATTTCCTTCTCGCCTACGATGGCGCAGGAGCCCTCATCCGGACAGTGGTCATACCCGCTGGCACGGTGGAGCTCGAGCGCCTTGTAGGAACTGCCGACTATCCAAGGATCCAGGCGCTTGCTGTCTACGGATTTGACAGCCCTGCCAATCGTGGAGGCTTTTCTCCCAGGATCAAGGTCAAGTGATGAGCGACAAGGGGATACGGACCTATGTGCTTAGGCAGGGACGGATCACCGATGCCCAGCGGCGTGCCCTCGAAGGCGAGGGACGGCGTTTTATCCTGCCCTTCGACGGAAGGACACTGGACCGGGTGGCGGCTTTCGGGCGCGATGCCCCCCTGGTCCTCGAAATCGGTTTCGGCATGGGACTGGCCACCTGGCAGATCGCCCTCGGCCATCCGGAGATCGACTATCTCGGCGTCGAGGTCCATCGTCCCGGGGTGGGCCGGCTCGTCTCGGACCTCATCGCTCAGGAACTATCCAACGTCCGGATCTACAATCACGATGCGGTAGAGATCCTCGAGAAGGCCATTCCGGAGGACTCGCTCGCTGGCATCCACCTTTTCTATCCCGATCCCTGGCCGAAGAAGCGCCACCACAAACGGAGGATGATCAGGCCAGGTCTCGCGGAGCTGATAGCCTCGAGGCTCGAAGCCGGAGGCTACCTGTATTTCGTGACCGACATCGAAGACTACGCGCTGTCCGCCCTGGAGACCCTGGAGTCTGTACAAATGCTTGCCAATCACCACAGCGGCTTCGCTCCGCCCCGGTCCTGGCGCCCGGAGACCAGGTTCGAGGCGCGCGCCGCCGCCGCCGGCCGGAACCGCTGGGAGCTGTATTTCGGGCGACGCGCGGGCGGGGTCTAGCGCATGAAGAACATGAAGTCGCTGATCGTCGCAAGTATGAATATCGCAAATACAAAGAACGCTCCGAGGATCTGCACCCGGTAGATCGTGGCAACACGGAGCGGTTTCCGCCTGGCCATCTCGACGAGGAAGATGATTATCTGTCCCCCGTCGAGGGCGGGAATCGGCAGGAGGTTCATGATGAACAGGCCGATCGAGAGGAAGGCGAGCTGTGCGAAGCTCTTCGCGAGTCCCTGGACGCCGCTTTCCCCGATTCCCTGAGTCGCAGTGTTGCCGACGATCCAGGTGATGCGAGCCGGACCCGACAGCGAGTTCATCAGGTTGACGCCCTCGAGGGAGGGGCTGACCGCGAGGGACAGCGGCCGTCCATCCCTCGTGACCTCGAGCCTGAGGGTCTTTCCTGCTGGCTTTTTCACGAGCGAGCCGAGCGAGCGGAGCGTAAGCGAGAAGGTGCGGCCCGTCTCGGCAAGTCCGTCGGTGAAGGCGCCAAGCGGGGTGGGTGAGCGCACGAGGTGGGTCAGCGAGCCGAATCCGATGCCGAGGTCAGAGCCTCCATTGGCCTTCCAGGTGAGTACAAGGGGTATGTCGAGGGCCTTTTCGCCACGCATGACGCCGATGCTTACTGTTTCGGGATGCTGCCGAAGCAGCGAGAGGAGTTCTATCTCGTGGGCGACCGGCTTGCCGTCGAGCGAGACGATCCGGTCTCCCGGCAACACGCCAGCGAGGTCGGCGGCGCTGGCGCTCTGGACTGTCACGGCTACAGCCTCCACCCAGGGCAGTATCCCGATACGGGCGCCGGGAATGCTCTCCGAGATGGCGTTCTGGATTTCGTAGTAATCGGCGATGGGACGTCCGTCGGCGGAGACGATGCGGTCGCCCGACCTGAGCCCGGCGCGGTCCGCAGGGTAGGCGATGGCAGCGGAAGAGGCTTCCAGGGGGTACTGGCTGGCGAGCACAACCCGGTTGCCCTGCGTGGGGATCGAATATCCGACCGCGGCCACCGCGACAAAGGCCAGGGCCGCGAACAGGACGTTGGCAAGCGGACCCGAAATGCTCACAATTATGCGTTTCCACGGCGGCTCGCCGTAGTAGGTGCCGGGGATCCTCGGGATCTCGTCGCTCTTCTTCTCGAGTGCGGCCCGGAATTCCGCTTCTCCCCTCATCTGGCAATAGCCGCCGATCGGAAAGACCGAGATGCGGTACTCCGTGTCCCCTCGCTTGAAGCCCGCGAGCCTGGGACCCCAGCCGAGGGAAAAAGCATCTACGCCGATGCCGGTGGCCCGGGCCGCGAGGAAGTGGCCCAGCTCGTGCACGAAAACCACGAGTCCGAGGCCGACGAGACCAAGGAAGAGATCAAAAACGATATTCATGCTTTCAGGTCTCCATGCGGCGGTACATCACCGGTTGCTCACTGGAAAAGCTGGAACAGGAGGCTCATGCCGTAGAAGGCAGGGGCTGCGAAGAGGAGGGAGTCGATTGAGTCGAGGAAGCCGCCCCTTCCAGGCACCATCGTTCCCGAATCCTTGACGCCCGCGCTGCGCTTGAGCGCGCTCTCGAAGAGGTCCCCGACGATGGCGGCACATCCCACGACGAGCCCCATGGCAGCGATGGCCAAGGGATGGACCTGGAAATACGCAGGTGCCAGCATGGAGATCGCCAGCGCCAGGCCGACCGAACCGATAAGCCCCCCGATGAATCCGGCAGCGCTCTTGTTCGGGGAGACAGCGACAATGTTGCGGGTCTTGCCCATGGTGACTCCGAAAACCCAGGCGAGGCTGTCATTCCCGATCGTCATGGCGATGAAGGTAAGGAGCGCTACGACCGAGTGCGGAAAGGAAGCGGCGATGAGGACCATGTAGCCCGCCAGCAGGCCTGGATAGAGGATCACGAATACGAGTCCCATGACTTCCGGCATGAGCCTGTCGATGGCATCGGTCCTGGCGAAGGCAAAGGGGGTGAGGATGAACAAGAGGAGGCAGGCAGTCCCGAGGAGGATGGACCGGCCCGGAAGTATCAGGTGCGGCATCCAGGTCGAGGCCCAGAACACCAGGGGTATCAGGGTCCCGGTCAGGGCACTGAGCCTTTTCCGGACAGGAAAGCCCTTCGCCTGCAGGAGGGTCGCCAGCTCCCAGGAGGCGCCGCCCGAGGTCACGATGAACACGAGGCTGACGGCGGCGTGGTGGAATCCTGGAAGGAAGATAATACCAACTATGAGGGCAGGGACCCCGGCGAAGAACAGGAGTAGACGCTGGGTGGTATTGGTCATCCATTCCCGCCGAACCGGCGTTCCCTGCGCAGGTATTCATCAAGGGCCGACTCGAAGTCGGCCGGCTTGAAATCAGGCCAGAGCTTTTCGGAAAACCACAACTCTGAATAGGCCGCTTCCCAGACAAGGAAGTTGGAGAGGCGATACTCGCCCGCCGTACGGATGATCAGGTCGGGATCTGGGAGGTCGGGCCGGTCGAGCGCCTGTGATATGGCTTCCTCGTCGATGACTGCCGGCAGGGAGCCATATCTGGCTGCGATCCTGCGCATTGCCCGCACGAGCTCGTCCCGTCCCCCGTAGTTAATCGCCAGATTGAGCGTCAGGCCCTGGAAGCCCGAGGTTTCCGACTCAACTTCGCGGATCTGGGCTAGCACCTCTGCCGGGAGCCCGGCAGGATCGCCTGAATGCACGATCCTGATGTTGTTGTCGCGGTAGAACTTGAGCTCGGACCGCAGGTGCTTGTTGATGAGCCCCATGAGGAAACCGACCTCGTCGATGGTCCGCTTCCAGTTTTCTGTCGAGAAGACGTACAAAGAGAGATACTTCATGCCCATGCGCGAAGCAGCCTGGACGATGGATTTTGCCACTTCGAGACCGATGCGATGGCCCTCGCTGCGTGGAAGGCCCCTCGTGCTCGCCCATCGGCCATTTCCGTCCATGATGATTCCTACATGGTCCGGAAGCTGCCGAGGCTCGGCTTCGCTCATCCTGCCCGCCTCATACCTCGAGTATTTCCTTTTCCTTCTCCTCGAGAACCTTGCCGATCGCAGAGATATTGGCGTCAGTGAGTTTCTGAAGCTCGTCTTCTTCTTTCTTGATGCTGTCTTCGGGAACACCGCCGGCGGCAAGCTGCTTCTTGAGATCCTCCAGCCCATCCCTGCGCACGTTGCGCACCGAAACCCTGGATTGTTCGGCCATATGCCGGGCCATCTTCGCAAGTTCCTTGCGCCGTTCTTCGGTGAGAGGCGGAATGGCTATGCGGATTACCTTGCCATCGTTGGACGGGTTGAGGGCGAGTTCCGACCTTTGGAGGGCCTTCTCGATCTCTCCAATCAGGCTCCTGTCCCAGGGTTGCACCACGATGAGCCGCGCTTCCGGGACCGATACCGTTGCCACCTGAGAAAGCGGCGTCTTTTCCCCATAGTAATCGACCTTGATCCTGTCGAGGAGGGCAGGAGAGGCCCGCCCGGTCCGAAGTCCGTTGAAATCTTCCCTGAGGGCTACGATGGCCTTTTTCATCTTCTCTTCGCAGACAGCTTTCACGGTTCCCATGTCATCTCCCGTGCGGACGGCCAAGAAGCCCCAGGACCGCTTGGCCAATGTGTGGAAGGATCCGAGCGATGCCGCATCCTTCACGATACCCTGTCGTGCGCAGGCAGGCTCGAAATTCATGCGTGCCTGCGCGCGACCTGGCCATCAGGCTTCTCCGACCTTGATGTATTTGTAGTCCATGATCTGCAGGGTGGATCCGGCAGCCTTGCCAGCCGCTGCCATGGCAGCCGCCACGGTCATCTTCTCGTCCTTCACGAAACCCTGGTCGACCAGGCAGATATCGGACATGAGCTTCTTGAGTTTGCCCTTGAGGATTCCCTGGATGACGTTCGCCGGCTTCGCCTTCATCTTTTCGTCAAGCTCAACCTGTTTCTGGAAGATCTCTTCCTGTTCCCTGATCCACTCGGGCGCAGGCTTGCTCTGGTCAAGGAACATGGGACTGAAGGCGGCGATATGAAGAGCCACATCGTGCGCGAAGGCCTTCACCCCAGCATCCGCGAAGGCCTCGGCCTTGTCGGCCTTGAGCCTGACAATGACTCCGAGCTTGCCAATGCCGTGAAGGTAGGAATGGACGTACTCTCCACCTCCAGCCTTGACCAGGAGTACACGCTTCAAGGTGATGTTCTCCTTGATGACCGAAGCCATTTCCTTGACGGTGTTCTCCAGTTCTGGGCTAGGGCCGGTCCATCCCTTTTCCATCACGAGCGCAACCATCTTGTTTCCAGCTGCGATGAAATCCTCGTTCTTGGCAACAAAGTCGGTCTCACAGGCAATTTCGACAAGGGAAACCGCTCCATCCGCTTCCTTGATGAAGACACGGCCCTCATTGGTGGCACGGCCCGCCCGCTTTTCCACGCCTGCCATGCCCCACTCCCGCAGGAGTTTCTCGGCAGCAGCGAATTCTCCACCCGCCTCGACGAGAGCCTTCTTGCAATCCATCATGCCTGCGCCGGTCTTCTCGCGCAGATCTTTGATATCGCTAGCCTTGATGTCCATATCGCTGTCTCCGTCCTGCTGGTCTTACTTCGACTCGTAGAGCTTGTCTTCATCGACAGGGAGGGTCTGGTCTTCCGCCACTTCCTGCTTGGGTTTTTCAGAAGCCACGTAGTTGGCCGGATCGATCTCGACTTCGGCCTCCTCCTGGGGCACTGCGTCTGTCTTGACCTCTTCCTCATCACCGGCAAGGTTTTCAATGATCTTGAGGCCTTCGGCGGCGCCGGCTTCGACAACCGCATTGGCAATGACCTGGGTAAAGAGGCTGATGGATCGGATCGCGTCATCATTGCCAGGGATCGGGAAGGTGATACCCTCGGGATTGCAGTTGGTATCGACGACCGCAACGATCGGGATGCCAAGCCGCTGGGCCTCGGCGACCGCGATGGCTTCCTTGCGGGTATCGATCACGAAGATGATGCCGGGAAGGTCCTTCATCTCCTTGATCCCGCCAAGGTTTTTCTCAAGCTTGGTCTTTTCTTTCTGGAGGGCAGCGATTTCCTTCTTGGTGAGGCTCTCGAAGGTTCCATCGACTTCCATCTTCTCGATCTTCTTGAGGCGCTGGATGGATTTCTTGATGGTGGAGAAGTTGGTGAGCATGCCGCCGAGCCAGCGGTTGTTCACGAAGAACTGCTCGCAGCGCTCCGCTTCCTTCTGGATAGCGGACTGGGCCTGCTTCTTTGTGCCAACGAAGAGCACGGACTTGCCCCCGGACACGGTTTTCTGAACCGCATCGTAGGCTTCCTTGATGGACTGGATGGTTTTCTGGAGATCGATGATGTGGATCCCGTTCCGCTCCGCGAAGATGTACTTCTTCATGCGGGGATCCCAGCGCTTTACCTGATGGCCAAAATGAACACCTGACTCAAGCAGGTTTTTCATGGTTACAACTGCCATGAATTCCTCCCACGGCCGGAATTACCGGCCCCCATCGCTTAATCTCGCTCCGTGAGGAGCGGAAGTTGCCCAGGCATTCCCTGGGCGTCCGCTGTTTCAGCGCGCTGTCACCATCGCCGAAGGGAAACGGTTACCACGTCAGTAGCGGATTCAAGCCAGAGGCTTCAATTCCACACCAAGACGCGACAGGATGACATAAAGCTCATGGATAGGCAAGCCCACGACCCCTGACCAGGATCCTTCCAGCCGCTTGATATACCTGGCGGCCTTGCCCTGGATCCTATATGCTCCTGCCACTCCAATCCATTCTCCTGTATCGAGATATTCTTCGATATCATCGGGACCCATCGAGCTGAAAGAAACAGTCGAGCTTGAGCATGCCACCTCGATCAGCCCGCTTCCTGAGATGAGGCCGACGAGCCCCGTATGAACATGGTGTCGAGTTCCTTCCAGGCTCTCGATCATCCTCCTGGCCTCAACCCTGTCCTGGGGCTTCCCGAGGGTGATGTGGCCGGAGCCGTCCGCGCTGGGTTGGACTCTGCCCTGAGGGGTCGGGTCGCATACGAGGGTATCCGCAGCCAGGATAAGGGTTCCTCTTGGACACTCCCCAGCTACCGCCAGGGCTTTTTCCGTGGCGAGGCGGATGACCCGTTCTTTTGGTGGAAGGCGGTCGTAGGCTCGTTCATCAACATCAGCAGCAATGGTCGAAAAGGGAATTCCCTGCGCTTCAAGCAATTCCCGCCGGCGTTCTGAAGAAGACGCAAGCAGGATCCTGGTTTTCATTGGAACTGGCATGGTTTATGACATTAGCTGGATTCTGGTCGTATTGACAGCTCCGGAAGGCCGAAGCTACTATCGCCCCGAGCGATTAGCTCAGCTGGATAGAGCGTCGGCCTCCGGAGCCGAAGGTCATGGGTTCGAATCCCGTATCGCTCAGCCCTGTAGGACTAGGATGAAAGGCGATCAGCCATGAATGGCGGATCGCCTTTCATGCATAGGTGTCTACAGCCGTTCCGGATTCCCGAACCTCAGTGGTTTCCGCCTGCTCTTCCTTGACCGGCTCCCGCTCTTCTTGAGGCGGGGGCGGTTGAACCGAAAGCATCGAAGCCTGCGATGTCCCTTGAATCATATCCATGGTACACCTCCATCCTTCAATATAGTCCATCCAGGCTCATGTTGCCAGCCATGATCCGAGCCACCAGGGCATACAAAAACAGGGCCACGACAGCTCGTTTGCAATCATGGCCCTGCTGCTGTGTTGCATTCTGATAAATGCCCTTCCGCTCCTGGAAGATACAGCTACGGAATTACTTGTTCCCCGTCCCGGTGCCAGGACTGGATCCTGAGGATGTGGCGGCCCCGGAGTTAGGTGACACTGCGTTGTACTTCCTCAGTTTATCGAGGAGCACGGTCGCTCGTGCCTTTACTGGGGAGATATAGTTGCCGGTAGAGATCTTCATCACGGCGCGGATGACTCCGGGATCCCTGATTCCTCCGTTCTTTTCGGCAAGTCGTTCGATCGCGACCAGCGCCTCGAAGGCCAGACTGTTGTCTGGATAGAGGATATCGAAGCGGTTGACGATATAGGCGATGATCTGCACCACCTCATCATTGTCATTGATCCCGATGCGGCCGAGGGAACGGATCGCGGCAGACAGAACCATGGGCTCCCTGTCTGACAAGGTCACCTTCAGCAAGGCATCCTTCGCAGCCTGGGAAGGGAAGTCGCCGAGATAGTCGCAGGATTTCGCGCGAACATCAGGGAAGTCGTTGAGGACACGGCCAGTGCCGGCTGAGCGGATGACCACATTGGTGCCCTCGAGCGCAAGGTACTCGAGGGACTTCCTGATGTCCTCATTTTTCCTTCCTGCATCGATGGCCTGTTTCGCATACTGGAGCGCTACAGTTTTCATGTCCTTGCCCTCGGCATGCGCCTGTTCACTGATGACCATTGTCTCGAGCGATTCCTGCAGGTAGCTTTCCTCTACCGATTTCTGGCCCTGGGACCATGCTCCTGCCAGAGGAAACATCAATATAAGTGCCAGGCCAGCAATTTTCGCCGTGCGGATTCCTGAATACATCCTTACCTCCCGATTCCGATCTTCCATACGTCATCCTGTTTTTCGAGATAGTAAAGCACAATCCGCTCGCCTCGTGGGTTGATCATGAGAGCGAGGATCCTGTCCTCTCCTATGAACTCGATATCATCCAGTCTAGCGCTCTGTCGGGACCGAAAGACAATGCTCAGGAAATAATCCTTCAAATTCCTTAAAACAGTTCCTTCGCGGCGAAGCACCGCTGATTCGGAAAACTTGGCAAGGACCGCTGTGGATGAGTAGTACTTCCTGTAATCCTCGCTGAGGAAGGTGACCCAGGTATCGTAATCCTTCGCCAGGATGATCATGCTGAGTTTTTCAATCAGGGTGCGTGCGTCGACAAGTGTGGCCTGCTTTTTTTCCACCGACACGGATGCAGGATCGAATGCGGGAGGCTCGGGTGAAGCTTCTGGCTGGGGGGGGGCTTCGGGTTCTGTGGTCAGGGGTTCTGGCTCTCGTGGTGCAGGCGGGGCTGGGCTAGGGACCTCAAGCACAGGGGGAATCGCATCCGGGCTGGGCATCGGAGTCTCGGCGACAGCTGGTGAAGGCGAAAGTAGTTCCGGCACTGGAGATTCAGGAAGCTCCGGCGGCAACTCGGCTACCACGTGTGGTGCCGAGGCCACCACGTGTGGTGCCGAGGCCACTGGAACAGGCATTGTTGCACAGGATGCAAGTATCATGGCCAGGACCATGATCGCCTTGACGGCGAGACTGCGCCTCATTTGCGTATGATATAGCGGTAGGGCTTTCATGTCAAAACACCGATCCTGCGATTATGCTTTTTTTCTTGAAGATGGGGTGTCGTTAGTGTAATATGCAGCGCAACACGGAAATAGCCGAGGAGGAAGTCCGCGACTGCATCAGGAATCCGGCCCAACGCCGGACCGCAGGGTCCCGGATCAGGCTTTATGAAGGACATTGTCGCCCTACACCGAGCCGAGTTCGAGGAATACCCAGAGATAGTTGCGGCAGCACCCGGCGTCGTAAAATTGCTCGGGGAGCAAATCCCATCGACGGAAGGCCTAGTTCTAGCCGCTGGCTTATCGCTTGAGGTATGGGTTGCCATATCCTTTCGCAGGGACTCCTCCCTGCGTTTTTTTGCCGTCGATCTCGGCGAGCGCAAGCGCGGATCCACGATCAACCTGAAATACAAGAAGGAAGACCGCTGGGCAAATTACCCCAAAGCGATGATCGACGCGTTTTTTCAGACCGGTCTGCCTGCTACCGGCATGAACATGACCATAGCCGGCGATGTGCCCATGGGCCTGGGTTTCGCCGCCTCGACAGCGCTGCAGCTCGCCACGGCAGTCGCTCTCCGTGCCAGGCAAGGAAGCAGTTCCCGGAATGAGGAGATCGCGGAGATGGCCCGCGCGGCAGAGTCCCGCTTCTCCGGAACAGCTGCCAGGATCGACGACTTCCTCGCATCTGCCTGCGCAACACCAGGGGCTGTCACGATCGTGGATCTAAGGGCTGAACGCCGGCATGCCCTTCCTTTCTTCGATGGAGACTGGATAGTCGTGCTGACTGACTCGAAGGTTCCCCGCTTTTCAGTGGCCAATGAAGCGGTCCAGCGGGATGCGAGCATCAAACAGGCCTTGGCGATCCTCGCACCGAGCGGCAAGAAGGGGATCCGTGACTTTTCTCCCCGCGACATCGACGAATTCATGGGACAGCTGCCCGAAAGTGTGCGTCGAAGGGCCTTGCACATAGCGGAGGAGCACCTTCGTGTTCACGAGGCTGAGCAGGCCTTGCTCGAGGGCGACCGGAATGCCTTTGGGCGTGTGCTCGCACGATCCCATGCCTCCCTCAGGAATCTCTATGAAGTCTCCTGTCCTGAGATCGACTGGCTGCAGAAAAGGGCCATGGAGACCGAGGGCGTGTTCTGTTCCAGGATGACGGGTGAGGGTTTCGGTGGCTGTACGGTAAGCATAATGCCCAAGGAATCACTTGAGGAATACAGGAGCCGACTCGACGAATACGAGCGCATTTTTGGCTTCAAGCCAACGGTTCACGAGACGGGCCTCGAAGGATCCATGAGGGTTGTCGGTCAATGACGAACCCAGGGAGTTTTCTCCTCCGGCGCGGCGAGGGTCCTTCGGCATGAGGTTGCTTCTCACGAATGACGATGGCGTCCATGCCGAGGGCTTGAAGGTCCTCGCAGGAGAGCTGTCACGCGAACATGAAATCTGCATCATGGCGCCAGACAGGGAGCGCTCAGGCGTTTCCCATGCCATGAGCCTCAAGGAACCGGGGCGCATCCGGCGATATTCCGACAAGGAGTACAGTTGCTCGGGGACACCCGCCGATTGCATCATCCTTGCTGGTCTCGGGGCTGTGCCTTTCAAGCCTGACGCAGTTGTTTCAGGGATAAACAGGGGCGCAAACCTCGGTACTGACATCGTATATTCCGGCACCTGCGGTGCCGCACGGCAGGCTTCGCTCCAAGGCCTCCCCGCGATAGCAGTATCCTGCGCTTCATTTCAGGAGCCCATGCTTTACCGTGCTGCCGCCGCCTTCGTCAGGCGCCATCTCCTCTCCCTCCTCGCAGGTTGCGTTGCAGGCAGCTTTGTCAACGTCAACACGCCGAGCTCGGAGGATGATGGGCTCGAGGGCTGCTGGGCCTTCCCTTCCCGGAGGAGCTACCGGGATCACCTGCGTTCCTTCGAGGCTCCCGATGGATACAGCTATTGCTTTCTGACCGATACCATCATCGAGACCGCACATGAGCCTGGCTCCGACCACGACATAGTCGCCGGGGGCAAGATCTCTGTCTCATCCATCGCGTGCCAGCCCCAGGTGGCCGGGGGCTTTGCGATGAACGCCCGTTGGAGCTGAGGGCGATGGACGAGCGACTAGTAAAAGCGACTCGCGCCTATCGTCTTGGGGACTTCAAGGCTTGTCTTTCCATCCTCGATGACGTGGATTCCACGCTCGTGAACCGCCTCGACCTGGCCTATCTGCTCGGCCTGGCCCATTCAAGGCTGGGAAACTGGGACACTGCGCTCCTGTACCTTGAGCAGGTTGTGACCGGCTCGGACGAATTCCTCAGATCCTGCCAGTGCCGGCTGGTTCTAGCCTTCATCTATTCGAGGACAGGCAGGAACAAGCTGGCCGAATACGAGCTCAAGCAACTCTCCTCATCGGGCTACGAATCGGTCCTGGTCTGCAGCGGCCTTGGCTATTCGGCCTGGGCCCAGGGCCGGACCGATGAAGCCATTGAATGGTATGGCAAGGCGCTTGAACTCGAGGCAGGCAACGCCAATGCACTGAACGGACTCGGCTATGTGCTTGCAAGCTCGGGCCGGGATCTCGTGCGTGCCCTTGACTACTGCCGTCGTGCGTTGGCGAGCTCGCCTGAGAACCCGGCCTACCTTGATTCGCTGGGATGGGCCTGTTTCAAGGCCGGGCGCATCAGCGAAGCCCGCGAGATGATCGCTGCAGCCCTCCTGCGCGCACCGGGCGAATCGGAGATACTGAAGCACGCCCGCGCCCTCGCGGGAGGGGCGGCGGCGGAGAGTGTACATCCATGAAGCCGCTCCGGATGCTCGCCGCAATCGCCTTTTGTACCCTGATGTGGCCCGCTCTCGCCCAGATTCGGACAGATACGGCCTCACCGGGCGCCGCCGAGCAGATGAGACTTGGGGTGCTTGCCTATCACCAAGGGCGATTCCAGGAATCGATACTGTTGTTCGAGAAGGCCCTTGCATGGGATCCGAATTCAACAATTGTGCAGGTCTGGCGGGGGAGGGCCTATTACCGGGCTGGATTCGAGGCAACCGCCCTCGGTGCCTGGGAGACCATCGCAGCCAAGGTCGATGTGCCTCCGAGCCTGGCCGCCTTCATGGAAGCCCTGCGGACTCGTCGGATCCTTCCCCGCTCCAATGGTGGAACCACCTTTGTCGAAGCCAGCAGGATCGAGGGAGGGAAGGGGAAGTCGCCGTATTTCCTTCGCCCAACCACAATCCTGCCGGAATCCGATGGCACGTTCTTCCTCGTCAGCCATGGATCGGACCAGGTCCTGCGCATGAACTCAAGCGGTGTCGTAAAGGAACGGTTGAGCGGTGGCCTCGCTGGCTTCGATCATCCCTTTGGCATCGTCAGGGGTGAGGGCGGGGCTCTTTACATCTCTGAATTCCAGGGAAATCGCATAACGGGCTCAGGTCCTCGGGGCTCCATCACCTTTGGTGGCAGGGGACGACAGGATGGCCAGCTTCTGGGTCCCCAGTACCTCGCTGCTGACGACAGGGGATACATCTACGTCTCCGATTTCGGCAATGCCCGCGTTTCCAAGTATGACGCCGCGGGCAACTTCATTCTCGCCTTCGGTGGTCCCGCGAACGGATTCGCCGGACTTGCGAGTCCCTCCGGGATCGCCTGTGTTTCGGGATTGGTGTATGTCGCAGATTCAATAGGCAAAAGCATTTTCCGCTTCGATGAGTCAGGCAATTATCTTGGGACGCTGGCGGGGGGGGAGCTGCACTTTCCCGAGGGTCTGGCCAGCGGCGGGGAAGGGCGTCGCCTTCTCGTGGCTGATACCGACCGCATCGTGGCGATCGACCTCGAGAACGAGCGGGTTGACGAGGTCTACCGCCCCTCCGACAAGGACCCACGCATCACAAGCGCTGTGTATTGGGATGCTGGGTCGATTCTCGCCTGCGATTTCGACAGGTCCACAGTCGCCATACTCGGTGAACCGATATCGCTGGCGAGGGGATACCGGGTCGAAATCGACCGGATCGACGCATCGAAGTTTCCGAAAGTCGAGCTTCTCGTTTCGGTGCGCGAGCAGGATGGCTCGCCTGTTGTCGGCCTCGATGCATCCAACTTCCATCTTTCCGAGACAATCCACGCCAAGACCTCGACGACTGTCGGCGAGCGGGTCGAGACGAAGACGGTGGAAAGCCTCATCCCGGTTCGCAGGCCGCAGTTCGATGGTTCTGGAAATGTCGGTTCGGGGTTTGCGTCCGTCCTCCTTGTAGAGAGGTCTTCGGCCATGGCCCGATATGCTGCTACCCTGCGGAGTCTCGTCTCCGAGCTGGCAGGCGGACTCGAGGCTGAAGGCAAGCTGGGGCTCGTGAATGCCGGCACGACAGCCACCCTGGTTGCGAGGCCCTCCGCCCCGCCTGACCTGGCTGCAATTTTCAAGGCGCTCATCGCTTCGCCCGGCGCTGAAGGACGTTTTGATACAGGCCTCCGGCTGGCAGTCAATTCACTGATGCCTTCAGGGGTCCGTGATTCCATCATCTATTTCAGCACTGGGTCGATAGGGGAGTCGCCGGCGAATGGATCGGCGGTTTCCGAACTCGGCGCACTGCTCGAGAACAATGACATACGGTTCACTGTGGTCCTTGTCGGTGAGGGAAGGCTGGATCCTGCCCTGCAATACCTGGTGACGCGG
>JBMOIK010000058.1:0-15259 GCA_049317365.1 Rectinemataceae bacterium
CGGAGTCGATGTTGATCTTGCACACGGCGCTCTTGGCGGCCTTGCGGAGCTGCTCCTCGGGAATGCCGACGGAGTCCTTCATCTTGCCTCCGAACTGCTCGATGGTCTTGACATACTCAATTGGTACGGAGGAAGAACCGTGGAGGACGATGGGGAAGCCGGGCAGGCGCTTCTCGATCTCCTCGAGGATGTCGAAACGGAGGGGAGGAGGAATGAGGACTCCGTCGGCAGTCCGGGTGCACTGCTCGGGCTTGAACTTGGTGCGTCCATGACTCGTACCAATTGATATGGCCAGCGAGTCGACGCCGGTCTTCTTCACGAAGTCCTGCACCTCGTCGGGCTGGGTGTAGCTGGAATGTTCGGCCGATACATCGTCCTCGACGCCGGCGAGCACCCCGAGTTCTCCCTCGACCGAGACATAGTCCTTCTGCGCATGGGCGAAGTCGACGACGCTCTTGGTGAGCTTCACGTTCTCGTCGTAGGGAAGGTGCGAGCCATCGATCATCACGGAGGAGAATCCTGACTCGATGCAGCTCTTGCAGAGCTCCAGCGAATCGCCGTGGTCGAGGTGGAGCACGATCGGGATGTGCAGGCCGAGTTCCTTGGCATACTCCACCGCGCCCTTGGCGAGGTACTGGAGCATGGTCTGGTTGGCGTACTTTCGCGCACCAGAGGAGACCTGGAGGATGACGGGACTCTTCGTCTCCACGCAGGCCTGGATGATGGACTGGATCTGCTCCAGGTTGTTGAAATTGTAGGCAGGGATGGCATAGCCGCCCTTCACTGCCTTCTTGAATAGCTCGACCGTGTTTACGAGCCCGAGTTCCTTGTAACTGACCATGAGACTCTCCTTGTCAAAAACCCTGGACGTATGATGTGGCGTATCCGCCTGAACCTTCACGTATTCGCGTTGTCATGCACGCCCGAGACAGCCCGACCCGAGGGATCGGCCATCGAAGCCCAGGCCGCATCCCAGCGTATGGCAGTGGGCGTCGAGCAGGCGATCGAGGGCCCGTCAGGCACCAGTTCCACCGCGCTCGGATTCCTGAAATGCTCCTCGTAGATGGAACGGAATAGATAGGCCTCCTTGGTGGGAGGGGTCTTCCTCGGGAAGCGGTGGCGCGCATTGGCCATCATCGAGTCACTTACTTCCTTCTCGGCGTAGGCCTTGACCGAATCGATCCAGGAGTAACCCACCCCGTCGGAGAACTGCTCCTTCTGGCGCCAGAGGATCTCGTCGGGAATCCATCCGTCAAAGGCCTTCCTGAGAATGTACTTCTCCATGCGGCCCGCTTCCTTGTGGATCATCTTGTGGACGGGATCGATGGACATGGCGATGTCCATGAACTCCGGATCTAGAAAGGGAACGCGGGCCTCGACGCCCCAGGCGCTCATGGCCTTGTTGGCCCGGCAGCAGTCGTAGAGGTGCAAGGCATCGAGCTTGCGGACGAGCTCCTCATGGAATTCGGTTGCATTGGGCGCTTTGTGGAAATAGAGGTAGCCACCGAAGATCTCGTCGGAACCCTCTCCTGACAGCACCATCTTGATGCCCATGGCCTTGATCTTGCGGGCCATGAGGTACATGGGCGTACCCGCGCGTATGGTCGTCACGTCGAAGGTCTCGAGGTGATAGATGACGTCCGGGATGGCGTCGAGGGCTTCCTGGATGGTGAACTCGATCTCGTGGTGCTGGCTGCCGATGTGCGCGGCGACTATCCTCGCGTACTTGGTGTCGGGTGCGCCTGGAAGGCCCACGGAGAAGGAGTGGATGCGAGGCCACCAGGCCCTGTCGCGCTCGTCCGATTCGACACGCTTTTCCGCATGCTTCGCCGCGATGGCTGCAATTATGGATGAATCGACGCCCCCGGAGATCAGGAGCCCGTAGGGCACGTCGCACATGAGCTGGCGCTTGACCGCGTCCTCGAGGGCCTGCCTGAGGGCGTCGAGGTCAGCTCCCCCTTTGGGGACGAAATTCGGGGCAGCCCAGGCGGGCTCGTACCATTTGACCAGTTTTCCCTCGGAGGACCGGTAGTAGTGGCCTGGAGGGAAGACCTCGACCGTCTGGCAGAGGTCCCAGATCGCCTTGAGCTCCGAGGCCACGTAGAGGGTGCCCTCGCCGTCCCTGCCCCAGTAGAGGGGATTGACCCCTTCGTGGTCGCGGGCGATGAAGAAGTCTCCATCACGGGGGTCATAGATCACGAAGGCAAAAATACCGTTCAGCATTCTGACGAACTCGGGGCCGTGTTCGTCGTAGAGGTAGAGGAGGGGCTCGCAATCCGATTCTGTCTGGAAACTATGGGGCTTCGAGAGCCGTGTTTTTCTGAGTTCGAGGTGGTTATAGATCTCACCGTTGACCGCGAGGACGCGCCCTGTATCCTTGTCGACCAGGGGCTGTGCCCCATGGGTCACATCGACGATGGAAAGCCGCTCGTGGCAGATGACTGCCTTTTCGTCCGACCAGATACCAGACCAGTCGGGACCACGATGACGGAGCCTCTTGGCATGGCTGATCGCCTTTTTTCTAAGCTCGACGGGATTACCCTTGATATCGAGTACCGTGAGGATGCCGCACATAGCCAGAGCTCCTTTGAAGACTCCAAAAGTTGATCAAGTATGCCCTCGAGGGGCATTGAGAGGCAACCGCACAGGCAATTGACCGGCTCCCCTCGCAAACGTATATTGTTTGTAGGATCTTTGCTTGTTCTCCCCAAAGGGGGTGCACCGGTATCGACCCGTGCGGTCAGTTTCGCGAGTCGCAGGTGGAGCCGCCTATCTCCTGATTGGGCAAACTTTTACTTGCCAACAACAATGGCAACCTCGCTCTCGCCGCGTAAGCGCCGATAGCGACGGAACCGCCCCCGCGCCGCCCTGAGCGGGGGACGGCTCCGACACCAACCAGGGCTTGCCCGAATTCCTACCCGGAGGAATTCGGGGACAACCACGGGATACGGGAGGGAAAGCGTGTTGGCCCGCCGCCCCCTCCCCGACAATCCGAATGACCGACTAAACCTGTAGACGCTTTCGTTTCGCGCCCGGGGACGGGGGTTCGACTCCCCCCACCTCCATTCTGAAAAACCCGCTACGGCGGGTTTTTCTTTTCGGGAGGTGGGGGGAGTCGAACGCGGAGCTGCGTCCTGAGTTCTCGCGCGATCATTTGAGCGCGAAACAAGGGCTCTGCATCGGTTTTCATGGTTTCCATGCTACCCGCTACCGTAACTGCTGCCACACATCGCCTTCCACCGAATTGTAAATCGCCTGCAGATGTGCGAAAAAGATTCCCATGCAGAGTCAGATCTTTCATTTCCCTGTCCAGATCTACTATGAGGACACCGACCATTCCGGCGTCGTCTATCATCCCAATTTCTTCAAGTACTTCGAGCGAGCCCGCGAGCACGTGATCGACAGCGGGCTCCTGGCCCGCCTCTGGAACGAAGAGGGGCTTGGCTTTGCTGTCTACAAGGTCTCCTGCCTGTTCCAGGACGGGGTACTGTTTTCCGAAGTCTGTGACATCCGTTCGAGCTATGAGGCGGACGGCAAATACAAGACTCTCTGGCACCAGGAAGTCTGGAGACCAGGGGCAAAAAAGGCCGCCGTGGTCGCGGACATCGAGATGGTCTGCCTCGACAAAGACAAGCGATTACAACCCCTTCCTCCCGAAGTCTTCAAACAGTGAACGAGGCCAGGATCTGGTGGCTGGATTCAGCTGAGCTCTCCAGCGCGGCCGAGGCGAGTCTGGCTAGCCTGCTTTCGCCCGACGAGCGCTCTCGCCAGGCGGGGTTTCATCACGAAAGCAGGCGCCGGGAGTTCGGCATTGGCCGAGCTCTTGCAAGGAAGATGCTGGGACAGGCGCTTGGCTGCGATCCCAAAGCCCTTAAGTTCGAATACGGCCACCGTGGAAAACCGCGCGTGGCCGGCGAGGACCTCGATGCCCCCGGTTTCAATCTAGCCCACTCGGAGGGGCTCATCGTCATGGCGCTCTGTGACAGGGGGGATATCGGTGTCGACGTCCTGCGCTACGAGCACGCTGTCAGAGACCACCGCTTGCTGACCAAAAGATATTTTACAGACGCTGAAGCCCGCTGGGTCCTCGACCCGGAGAGCGAGAACGGTCGGCAGCGGTTTCTCTCTCTTTTTGCCCAAAAGGAGGCCACGCTCAAGCTGTCTGGGGAGGGATTGGCTCACCCCCTGAACGAGGTTCCAGTGCTTTTGCAGACTTCGGATTTCCAGCAGCCTCGGGCCCTCCTGCAAGGTCTGGACCCCGACCTTGGCAGTGGCTTTCTTTCCGCATCCACCAGCCTTGATGTCACGCTGTGGACAGTAATTCCCTATGGAATATCAGAAGACCCCTTGAAAATTCGCTGAAATTCCTCCGCCTGGCGAAGCACAGCATAAAAGACTTCCTCCTGCAACCTTTCTGTATGACAATTTGTCGCAGTGTGTAATATTGATATCCTCCAAGAAACCAGGAAGTGAGCAGGAATGATCGAAACGTCGAACACGAAAGCCCAGACTCGTCGGCTGAATTCCCGTCTGCAGGAAACCCCTATCGCCATCATTGGCATGGCCAGTGTCTTCGCCGAGGCCCGGAACCTCGAAAGTTACTGGGACAATATTGTCCAGAAAATCGATGCCATAATTGGCGTCCCGGCCTCTCGGTGGAAGATCGAAGACTATTACTCACCAGACAGCAAAGCGCCTGACAAGACCTATTGCAAGCGGGGTGGCTTCATTCCCGATCTGGACTTCGATCCCATGGAGTTCGGGCTGCCCCCGAATATCCTCGAAGTCACCGATATCGCCCAACTCCTGGCCCTTGTAGTCGCCCGTGACGTGCTCGAGGACGCGGGCCTGGCCGACCCCTCCTACGACCGCGACAAGGTAGGCATCGTGCTTGGGGTCGGGGGCGGCCAGCAGCAGATCGTGCCCCTGTCAGCCCGCCTGCAGGGACCTGTTCTCGAGAAAGTGCTGACATCCTGCGGGGTCGAAGCTGCCGACCGCGCGGTGATCATCGACAAATTCAAGAAGGCCTATGTCGGCTGGGAGGAGAACTCCTTTCCAGGCATGCTGGGCAACGTGATCGCAGGGCGCATCGCCAACCGTTTTGACCTTGGCGGCACCAACTGCGTGGTCGATGCCGCCTGCGCTGGGTCGCTGGCTGCCATGAAACTGGCCATCAGTGACCTCCTTGAGTACCGAAGCGAAGTGATGATTTCGGGCGGGATCTGTTGTGACAACTCGCCCTTCATGTACATGTCCTTCTCGAAGACTCCCGCCTTCACCACGAATGAAAACGTCCGCTCGTTTGATGAGGATTCGAAGGGCATGATGGTGGGCGAGGGCATCGGCATGCTTGCCCTCAAGCGCCTTGAAGATGCCGAGCGAGACGGAGACCGCGTCTATGCCGTCATCAAGGGCATAGGAACCTCGTCTGACGGTCGTTTCAAGTCCATCTATGCGCCACGGCCCGACGGCCAGGCCAAGGCCTTGAGGCGCGCCTACGAAGATGCAGGCTTTGACCCCTCGACTGTAGGGCTGATCGAAGCCCACGGAACCGGAACCATTGCCGGCGACGCTGCCGAGTTCGGTGGACTTGTGAAATTCTTCGGTCCCGACAATCCCCGCCGCCAGTACATCGGACTGGGCAGCGTAAAAAGCCAGATCGGCCACACCAAGGCGGCTGCCGGTTCCGCTGGCATGATCAAGACGGCCCTGGCCCTCCATCACAAGGTCCTCCCTGCCACAATCAATGTCGACCGGCCGAATCATCAGCTCGACATCGAGAACTCGCCCTTCTACCTCAACACCGAGACCCGGCCCTGGATGAGCCGCGAAGACGGAATTCCCCGTCGTGCAGGCGTCAGCTCCTTTGGCTTTGGGGGATCCAACTTCCATTTCGTGCTTGAAGAGCATCGACCCAGCCATACAGGCAGGTTCCGCCTGAACCAGGTGGCCGAGGCACTCATCCTGTCCGACGTGACGGAAGCTGCCCTCGTCGGCCAGCTGGAGTCCTGGGCAGCACGGCTTTCCGTAGGACCCGACGAGAAGCCCTATGCTTTCAATCAATTGGTCACTTCTGCCTCGCTCAGGACTCCGGACGCCAGGGCGGCGAGGGTGGGTTTTGCGGCAAGAAATGGTCCTGAAGCCTTGGCTGCGATCCAGCATGCCCTCGCCCAGTTCAAGGCCATGTCCGGAGCCCCGGCATGGAGCCTTCCTGCCGGAATCTTCTATCGTTCGGCCGCCCTGGCCGGAACCAGGACTGTCGCCCTCTTCCCAGGCCAGGGTTCGCAATACCTGAACATGGGTGCCGAGCTGGCCTGCAGCTTCCCCCCGCTCATGGCTGCCTTCGAGGCGATGGACAGGGAGTTCACGGACCAAAAACAAGATCAATTGTCACGAATCGTGTTCCCGACCCCCGTGTTTTCCTCCGAGGCGCGGGAGGCCCAGGAGAAGACGCTCCAGCTTACCCAGTTCGCGCAGCCGGCCATTGGCGCCTTCAGCATGGGGGCCTTCAAAATGCTCCAGGACGCTGGCTTTGTCGCCGATTTCACCGCCGGTCACAGCTTTGGGGAATGGTCTGCGCTCTGGGCAGCGGGCGTTCTCGATGACCAGGACTTCCTGGCTCTGGCACGGGCCAGAGGTCAGGCGATGTCAGCCCCTCCGGATGCGGATTTCGACAGGGGAACCATGATCGCCGTGGTCGGAGACCCTGCCCTGGTGGCAGCCGAACTCAAGGGACAGGAAGGCGTTTCGATCGCCAATTACAACTCCAGGAACCAGGTGGTGGTGGCAGGGCCGACAAAGTCCATTCAATTGGCTTTTGAAGCGCTAAAAGCCAAGGGCTTCAGGGTTGTTCAGCTTTCGGTTTCTGCTGCCTTCCACACCCCCCTGGTTGCTCATGCCCAGAAGCCACTGGCCCTGGCCATTGACAAGGTTCAGTTCCACGCTCCGAAGGTTCCCGTCTACTCAAACGGCACTGGCACGGCGCACTCCAAAGATCCAACAGCCATCCAGACCGCCATGAAGTCCCACATGCTGGAGTCGGTGCATTTTGCGGAACAGATCGAAAACCTTTACGCCGCCGGCGGAAGGGTCTTCGTCGAGTTTGGGCCCAGGAACGTCCTCTCCAAGCTGGTCGAGAGCATCCTGGCTGACAAGACCGACATCCTGGCTGTAGCCGTGAACGCAAACCCGAAAAAACCTTCGGACAGCCAATACCGCCTTGCTGCTGTCGAACTTGCCGTCGCGGGAGTGGAACTGGGCACGCTCGACCCCTACAATCTTGTGAGTCGAGCGGCTGTGGGACGCACAAAATCGCCGATGACCATCAAACTCAATGCTGCACCCTACGTGAGCGACAAAACCCGGAAGATCTACGCCGATGCCCTGGCTGACGGATATAGGATTCAGTCCGGGGCCGTCCCCAGCGAGCCGCCCCAGATCGTCGAGAAAGTGGTCGAGCGAGTGGTCTATCGTGATGCGGGGGGCCCAGCGGAGGGCACAGCGGCTGCCGGCGAATCCCCCGATTCATCAGCGGCAATGATCCAGTCCCTGGAGCGTTCTGTTGGGCAGCTCTTCCAGAGTCAGAAGGACCTTCTCCAGGTTCACGAGCAGTACCTGCAAGGACCGACCGACTATGCCCGGACGGTGCAGACTGTGCTCAGCGCCCAGGGTCCGGGACCCTTGCCCGAAAGCCTCGACCGGACACTCTCGATGTACCACGAGTTCCAGACCGAAACCCTGAGAGTGCACGAAAACTTCCTTTCGGCCCAGACGCGCGCGCTTCAGGGTTTGACAGCTTCGGTCGCGCCGACACCTTCGGTTGCAGTGCATCCGGGCAGTGCCGGCCCCCTGCCTAAGGCGGTCTCCCCAGCGGCCACGACACCTGCGGCTCCCACCCCTTCCTCGCAAGCTCCCAGCGCTTCGGCAGCTGGCCTTCCCAGCCCCGGGGCCTCGCAGGCACCCACGATCGATGTAGTCCATATCCAGAACGTGATGATGAAGATCGTTGCCGAAAAGACTGGCTACCCTGGAGGCATGCTGGATCTGGACATGGACATGGAGGCCGACCTTGGCATCGATTCGATCAAGCGGGTCGAGATTCTAGGCGCAGTCCAGGAGGAGATTCCCGGACTGCCCGAACTGAAGCCCGAGGACTTGGCAGAACTGCGCACACTGGGCCAGATCGTGGGCTACATGCATTCGAAGGTTCCTGCGGGCGGCTTCGTGCGTGCCGAGCCTGCTGCCACGGGTGGAATGCCGCTGGCCGCCCAGGCCGCCACCTCCCGCACGGCAATCGATGCAGCCCACATCCAGAGCGTGATGATGAGGGTCGTTGCAATCAAGACAGGCTATCCGGAAGGCATGCTGGACCTGGACATGGACATGGAAGCCGACCTGGGCATCGATTCGATCAAGCGAGTCGAGATTCTAGGCGCGGTTCAGGAAGAAGTGCCCGGGCTGCCGGAACTGAAGCCAGAAGATCTGGCCGAACTGCGAACCCTGGGCCAGATCGTGGACTACATGCATTCAAAGCTGCCTGAGGGTAGCATTCTGGCCACAGCATCCGCCGGCGCGCCTCCTCTGCCAGAGGCAGTGCCAGCCCGGGTTTCCGGCACAGCCATCGACCTCGTCCATATCCAGAAGGTGATGATGCAGGTAGTTGCCGAAAAAACAGGCTACCCCGAAGGCATGCTGGAACTGGACATGGACATGGAAGCTGACCTGGGCATCGACTCGATCAAGCGGGTTGAGATCCTGGGCAAGGTCCAGGAAGAGGTTCCCGGACTGCCTGAGTTGAAACCCGAAGACCTGGCTGAACTGCGCACCCTGGGCCAGATCGTGAGTTACATGCACTCGAAGGCCCCAGGAGCTGCCGCGGCTGTAGCCGCGGCCATTCCTTCCGCTACCCAATCGGCAGTCACGGAAATACTGCCGAACGCGGTCGCACTGGAAAGGTCACCAAGCGCTGTCGTAGCCCTCACGCGACTGGGGTCGGTCAGTCGGATCGAAGCCCCGGCACCCGGGGCCCGCGCCCTCGTGGTCGACAATGGCCAGGCCGTAGCGGTGGAACTGGCCGGAATCCTTTGCGCCCACGGGTGGAACCTTGTGGTCGTGACACCTTCCTGGGTCAGGTCGAACACGAAGAAAGCCTTCCCCAAGGCAGCCCAAAGAGTATCGCTCGGCGCCCTGACAGAAGAACAGGTATCCGCCCTGGTAGCAGAAGCCGGAGCCCTCGACGCCGTCATCTACCTGCATCCACAGCTGGCGATTTCGGGCATTGAGTTCCCTGCGACCTCGAAACAGGGGATCGAGCTCGCCTTCCTTCTGGCCAAGCTATGTAGGGTCAGATTGGCTACCAAGGCTCGCGCCAGTTTTATGACAGCCACCTGGCAGGGCGGTCACCTGGGCTACCAGGGCGACCTGGCGTCTGACCTGGTTCAGGGCGGTCTCGCTGGCCTGGTCAAAACCCTCGGCCAGGAGTGGCCTGAAGTGTTCTGCCGTGCGGTCGACCTCAGTGCTTCGCTTTCCCCCGAGCGGGCTGCGGCGATTCTGGCTGATGAATTCCTGGACGCCGATCTGAGTCTCCGCGAAGTTGGCCATGGCGAAGAGGGTCGCTCAACCCTGATAGCGGAAGCGACGGACAGCTATTCACTGATTTCGGGCAATTCGGTGGACAGCGATTCGGTCTTCCTGGTCTCAGGCGGGGCCAAGGGCGTGACTGCAGCCTGCGTCGCCCGCCTCGCCCAGGTCTCGGGTGCCGCTTTCATCCTGCTCGGTCGTTCAGCCTGCCTATCCCAGGAGCCCGCCTGGGCCCAGGGGATCGAGGACGAGGCGGTGCTCAAGACAGCCGCCATGCAGACCCTTAGCAATGCTGGCGAAAAGCCGACCCCTGTGAAGATTTCGCAGGCGCTGGCGCCGGTCCTCTCGAGCCGCGAAATCGCCGCGTCGATGGCCCTGATCGAAAAGGCGGGCGGCAGGGCGAAGTACCTCAGTGTGGATGTCACCGACTCCACAAGGCTCAAGGCTGCCCTCGCCCCCATCATCGCTGAATGTGGTGCAGTTACCGGGCTGATCCACGGCGCCGGGGTATTGGCCGACAAGTTGATCGAGCAGAAGACCCTGACTGACTTCGATGCCGTCTACCGTACCAAGGTTGATGGTTTGGCATCCCTCCTGGCCTGTGTGACGCCGGGAAACTTGAAACACTTCGTCCTGTTCTCCTCGGCAGCCGGATTCTATGGCAATCCGGCCCAATCAGATTATTCGATGGCCAACGAGATCCTCAACAAGACTGCCCTCCGCTTCAAGGCCCTGTATCCGCAGGCCCAGGTGCTCTCGTTCAACTGGGGACCCTGGGATGGTGGCATGGTGACGCCTGAGCTCAAACGGATGTTCGCCTCTCGTGGGGTGTACATCATTCCCCAGGCAGCGGGAGCCGAGCTTCTGGTGAAGGAGCTGACTGCCACAACGAACCGCTCTCCACAGATCCTTGTAGGCAACGACATGAAGGGTGGGGGCGAGCAAAAAAAAAAGCCTGACTCCAGCCGTGTGATCAAGGCCCTGCGTCGGGAGAGCAATCCCTTCCTCGCCGACCACGTCATCGGGGGCCACAGTGTCCTGCCCACAGTGGCTGCAATTGCATGGATGGCGGAGGCGGCTGAAGCCTTGTATCCCGGTTTTTCCTATGCGGGCCTCGAGTCCTACCAGCTCTACAAGGGCGTGATTCTCGATGGCTCAGAAGCGACTGACTTTGCGCTTGACCTCGTGCTGGCCGAAGAAGCTGCCGAGGCGCTGACCATTGACGTCAAGGTATCGAGCGACTGCGGCAAGAAACTTCCCCTCGCCCATTACGGAGCCCGGCTGCGCCTCCAAAAGAGCCCTTCGGTTTCTCCCCGCCGGACCCTGCCGCAGCCTTCGGGCCTGGGGAAGGATGCGAGCATCTATTACGAAGACGGGACACTGTTCCACGGGCCTTCGCTACGGGGTCTGGTCCGGCTCCTTTCCTGTGATGATCAGGGTCTGATCCTTTCAGCCCGCATCGATCCCTCGGTGCGTGCCGTGCAGGGAGAGTTTCCCGTCGAGGCTTCGAACCTCTTTGCCAATGACCTCGTCTACCAGGCCATGCTGGTGTGGGTGCGCGAGCGCCTTGGCATGGGTAGCCTGCCCTCATCGACAGGGAGATGGACCGCCTATCGCGAAGTCGTCCCCGGAGAGCCGTTCTTCCTGGCCCTGAGCGTGGTCGCGCAGGACAGGACCCGACTGCTTGCCGATCTGGATGTAGTTGACGCCAACGGCAGGGTCCTCGCCGAAGTGCGTGCCGCCGAAGTCACGATCAGTGCGTCCCTTGTGGATGCTTTCAAGCGCTCATGAAGACACTCGCTGTCATCGGCATGTCCGCCGGATTCTCGAATGAGCTCACGCTCGACCGCTTTGACCGTCGGGTATTTCTAGGGACTCCCGTCAGTTCCGCCTCTGCACCCTGGTCTGACCGTGGGAGTCGTGTTCTGGCTGCAGTCCGCGAAATGGCCGAGGATGCAGGCCTTGAGATCTCGAGGCTCCGCGTTCTGGTCGTCTGCGACGACTGGGATCCCGATTCGGTGAAAGCGCTCTCGGAAAGTGTTGCGTCGCTGACTGTGGTATCCACCCTGACCCAGGGGATAGCACTGATTGGGGGCTGGGTCGCCGAAGGCAGCAACCCTGTGGCGGTGGTCGGGGTATCGCCTCAAGATGCCATGGCAGCCGGGCTTCCCCCTCATGCGAACATCAGTTTCGGTGCCGCTTTCGCTGGCTACCATGAGGCACGGGGCCTGGCAGCCCTCCTCCTGACCTCTGCCGATGCCGCTGCCGCACAGGGAGCCATTCCCTATGCGTTCCTGGCCGGAATCTCGTCGAAGGGCCAGGTGTCGGAGTGCTGTGTGGCCGCCATGGAGCAGGCGTGGGTGACAGCCGCCGAGGTTCGCTATGTCGAGGCCACGGCCCTGGCTGACCCAGTACTCTCCTCCCTCGAGGCTGAGGGCCTGGTCGCGGGCTACGCGTCGTCAAAAGAAGCGACCAATGCGGTCGGAAGTCTCCGTTCCGTCACGGGAGAGGGGAGCGGATTTTCCCAGGTCGCCGGCCTCCTCAAAACTATCCTGGTCCTTCATCAGCGCTATGTTCCGGGAACCACGGGATGGCAGAGGCCGGCAAGCCCGGTATGGGAGGGCTCGTCCTTCTATTTTCCAGGTGATGCGCGCCCGATGTATCCCCATCGGGGACAGGCCTACGTTGCCGCCTACAGTTGCCAGACCCCCGAGGACTATAGCCACTGGATTGCCGTTGAAAACCGTGCCCAGACAAGCCGTCCCAATGGGTACCTGGCTGCAAGTGACCTCGCCCTGGTGCTACTGGCTGCCGATACCGGTGCCGAACTACAGCTAGAGCTGCACTGGCTGCAGACCTCGATAGCCACAGCCAGTGATCACAAGTCGCTTGCTACCGCCTGCTACCACCGCTTCCTCAACCGCGGTGGGCGGCTCAGGCTCTGCCTGCTGGCCGAGTCGCGTGAAGAATTGGCTCATGAAGCCCACCTTGCCCATGCAGGGGTCGCCCACGCCCTCGAATTCCGGCAGGATTGGAAGACACCCAAGGGAAGCTACTTTGCCCACGAGCCCTTTGACGGCCCGGAAAACGTGACCTTTGTCTACCCGGGAATCGGGGCTACCTACGTCGGTCTCGGCCGTGAGATCCTCCACCTCTTCCCTGAAGTCTATCAGACTGTGGCAGAGCTCGCCGACGATATCGGACGGACCCTCGGTGACACCGTGCTCAATCCAAGAACGCTTGTCCGGCCCGATGGGCATGAGCTCAAGCGCCGTGACCACGAGCTACGGAACAACCTCCCCGTCATCGCGGAATGCGGCGTCGGCTTTGCCTGCCTGTTCACCAAGATCTTCGAGGACGTTTTTGACCTCAAGGCCAATTTTGCACTGGGCTATTCCATGGGAGAGATCAGCATGTTTGCCGCCCTCGGCAGCTGGGATACTCCAGGAGCCATGAGTGAGCGGCTGGCCTCCTCGGACACCTTCAACCATCGCCTGGCAGGCGAATTGCGTACCCTCCGACAGCTCTGGGGACTCGATGTAGCGGAGGCGACAAGGGAAAAGCTCTGGGAGACCTACACGATCAAAGCCACCTACGCGCAGGTCCAGACAGCCCTCGAGGGCGAAAAACGGGTGTACTGCACGCTGATCAGCACCCCTGACAGCCTGGTCATCGGCGGCTACCCGCCTGACTGCCAGAGAGTGTTCAAGAAACTCGGAGTCCGTGCCCTCTGCCTCGACATGGCCAATGCAATCCACAGTTCGCCCGCCCATGGCGAGTTCGAAGAGATGGAAAGGCTGTTCACGATGGAAGTGAATCACCGCCTCGACACCAGGATCTACTCGAGTTCCTGCTACCTGCCGGTTCCCCAAAGGACCAAGTCCATTGCCAACGGCATCGCGAAATGCCTCTGTGACCCCGTCGATTTCCCCCGGCTGGTCAACGCCGTCTACGAAAAAGGAGCCCGCGTCTTTGTTGAAATGGGTCCCGGGAGCTCGCTGGGCACCTGGATAGAAAGGATCCTCAAGCCGGCTCGCGGAGAGACAAGCCCAGCTCGTCCGCACTCCACCATCCTGGTCAATTCCCGTGGCGTCGGTGAAGAGCTGACGATCTTCAGGGCAGTGGCCAAGCTCGTCAGTTCCGGTGTCCAGCTGAACCTCCACAAATTCTTCCAGGGTTCGATCGTCACAAAGGCGGCAATATGGAAAACATAGCAATAATTGGTATTGCCAACCTTTTCCCTGGTTCCAATACTCCTGACGGTTTCTGGGCGAACCTCATGGCGAAGAAGAACTCGCGTTCGAAAGCCACCCCGGCCCAGATGGGAGTCGATCCCGAAGCCTACCTTGGGAAAAAAGGCGACGTGGACCGCTATTACTGCCTCCATGGCGGCTACATCAGCGACTTCCATTTCGAGGCCAAGGGCTACATGCTCGATCCTGGATATCTGGCCAGCCTCAACGAGCTGTTCCAGTTCACGCTTTTTGTCGCCAGGCGGGCCCTCGAGGATGCAGGCTACTGGGGCTCCCCGGCCCTTGCCCGTTGCGGCGCGATCCTCGGCAACCTGTCCTTTCCCACCAAGACCTCGAACCACCTCTTCCTGCCCCTCTACCACCAGGCTGTCGCTACCGGACTCAAGCGCCTCATCGGCGAGGGTTTTGAACTCGCGCCCTTTGCCCCCGCCCGCGAGGTCCACCCCGACAACGGCCTGATCGCCGGCCTTCCCTCGGCCCTCCTGGCTCGGGCGACCGGACTTGGGGGAAGTCATTTTTCGCTCGATGCGGCCTGCGCCTCGTCATGCTACTCGGTCAAACTCGCCTGCGATGCGCTGGCGACGGGAAAGGCCGACCTGATGCTGGCAGGGGCTGTCAGCGCCGCCGATCCGATGTTCGTGAACATGGGTTTTTCCATCTTCCAGGCCTACCCGGCCAACCAGGTCAGCGCACCGTTCGACGCCACTTCCCAGGGACTCTTTGCCGGCGAGGGCGCCGGCATGATGCTGCTCAAGCGCTACGATGATGCCCTTCGGGACGGCGACAAGGTGCTGGCCCTCATCCGCGGTGGCGCGCTCACCAATGATGGCAGGGGCGAATTCGTATTAAGTCCCAACACCAAGGGCCAGGTCCTGGCCTTTGAGCGGGCCTATGCCGATGCGGGAGTATCTCCGGCCGATGTCGCCTTCGTCGAGTGCCACGCCACGGGAACTCCCAAGGGAGACAAGGTCGAACTCGCTTCCCTGGAAACCTTTTTCAGCAGGACCGGGAACAGACCCCTCCTCGGCTCGGTGAAATCCAATCTGGGTCACCTTCTCACGGCTGCGGGAATGCCAGGGATGATGAAGGCAATTGGTGCTTTATCGAAGGGCACAATACCCGGCACTCCCAATCTCACAAAGCCTCTCTCTTCGCCTTCCGGATATTTCGGCGCGGCACAGATTCCATCAGAGGCGGTGGCCTGGCCGGACAAGGGCAAGCCCCGCATCGCTGGCGTGAGCGTCTTCGGTTTCGGAGGCAGCAACGCCCACCTTGTCCTCCAGCAGGCACCCCAATCCGGCGAAGCCATCATCCGCACTACTCCATTGAGGCCGGCACGCGCCCGCGAGGCCCTGGCCATTGTCGGCATGGACGCCCATTTCGGGTCTGTCCGCAACCTTGACGAATTCTCGGCCTTGGTGGGCAGT
>JBMOIK010000059.1:0-15125 GCA_049317365.1 Rectinemataceae bacterium
AGCACAGAGGACTGATCCAGCTGGAAAGAGTACGGCCGGTCCAGAGGACCGGCCGTCACTTGTCATGGATAGCTGTCGCGCCATTGGCGCCCGCAGCTCATGATTCCAGCTTATTCGTCGAAATCGTCGTATTCGACCTCGTCCTCATCCTCATATTCCTCTTCCCCATCGGTGTCGTCATCGTCGAGATCGTCGTCGAAATCATCGTCGAAATCGTCATCGTCGTCGAGGTCATCCCCATCCATGTCATCGAAGTCCTCATCCTCTTCGAAATCGTCGTCTTCGTAGTCTCCATCCTCATCGCTGAGTCTGAGGCGGGAAAACACGGAAAAGGGCAGGACCCGGTCGCTTGAAACACCATCGGTGAAAACACCGAGCAATGAAAGCTCCGGCGTGGAATCACGGGTTACTGATGCATTCACGGCTCTCTCCTCCCAAGCTGCTGAAGTGGACGTGCGTCCGTTTCAATTGCTTCCCTAAAGACAGAGGCGGCACCCCCGTCCAGAATGTTTTGAAAATCTAAGAGCGTAGGCAAGCTTCTGTCAACTATGATTCGCGATAAGTTATGGACGGATTTTCCAACAGCCCCAATTTCAGATTTTTCCAGGCCTCCGGGGTGAGGGAGGGTCGGCAGGACTCAGAACTTGCCCCAAGGATGCTTGAAAGTATTCATGCCCTTGTATAGGATACCATCCCGTCGGTCTTGTGGGAGTCGCGATCAGGCCTGCCGATTTCCGGATCCTGCCGAGTGCTTTCCTGGCCCCGAACAATCCTTGGGACGTCGGCAAGCGGTAAGCCACCGGACTTTGGCTCCGATATTCGCAGGTTCGAATCCTGCCGTCCCAGTCAGATCAGAGTTTTTCAGCTTGTAAGGAGTATCAGAATGGAACACCGTCTGCTCAACGCCCAGATCCGCAAGGAAACGACGAAGGGCGAACTGCGCTCCCTGCGCGTGTCGGGAAAGATCCCCGGCGTCATGTACGGCGGCGGCAAGGATGCCACACGGATTCTTCTCGACGCAGTCGAGTTCAAGAAGACCTCGCACGGGCTCTCGGAGAGCACCATCTTCAATCTCTCCCTGGACGGCAAGGTTAGCGAGGTCTTCATCAAGGAGCACCAGCGCGATGTCCTTTCCGGCCATATCATCCACGTGGATTTCCTTGAACTCGTGGCGGGCCGCGCCATCCACGCCAAGGTTCCCATCAAGCTGGTCGGCTCCTCGATCGGCGTCCGCAACGGCGGAATCCTCGAGAATCCAGCTCACGAAATCGAGGTCGAGTGCGATCCCCGCTACCTCCCCGAGCATATTTTAGTCGATATCGCCAACCTCGAAGCCAATCACTCGATACACGTCCGTGATCTCCCGGTTCTCGAGCACGTGCGAGTGTTGTCGAGCCGCGATCTGGTCGTCGCCCTTGTCAAGTTCGCCAAGGTTGAGGCTGTCGTCGAGGTCGCTCCTGTTGCCGCGGCAGCCACGCCCGCTACGCCCGCCGCTGGCGCAGCAGCCGCACCAGCGGCAGCTGCCGAAAAGGAAAAGAAATAGAGTCGTTCCTGACCCGGTGTGGCGTTTCCGTTCCCGGGATCAGCCAGGTAGCGCTGAGGTCAGAGCTTTCAGAGAAGGTGGGAGGGCAGCCTCTCTCCTTCTCTTTTTTTTCTGCTTTCGCAGAGGGGCTCCTTGAACGCGGCCTCCGGAGTACAAGCCTGAGGGCCGGTCTCTGATGGCTGCGAGTGATCACGAGCCGGACAGGAAACTTGAAAAGAAGGTGCGGGCTTTTTTCGAGCTCCAGGGCCTCAATCTCGCTGCCCCTGCATTGGTCGGCTTTTCGGGGGGGCCCGATTCAACTGCCCTCCTGGAAGTACTTGTGGCCCTTGGAGCTGGTCCCCTCCGCATGGTCCATGTCGATCATGGACTCAGGCCCGAAGCCGAGCGTCGCGCAGAGCGTAGACTCGTGCGGAAGGCTGCCGCGCGTCTCAGGCTGGCCCTCACCCTTGTCGTGTTCGCTCCGGGCCTGGTTGAAGCCCGTGCCCAGCGGGAGGGCTCGGGCATTGAAGCCGCAGCGCGGACCCTGCGCCACAGGGCCTTTGCCCGGTTGATGCGGAAATGCGGCTGCAAGCGACTCTACCTCGGCCATAGCGCCGATGACAGCCTTGAACAGGTGCTCATGAGCCTCCTCGGCGGTGGCGGCGGAGTCGGGCTGAAGGGCATAGCCGCGGTAGCCTCTTCCATTGTCAGACCACTTTCCGGCATAGGGAAACAGGAAATCCTCGCTTTTCTTGATGCCAGGGGTCTCCCGTATTCGCTTGATTCCACCAATAGTGATCCGCGTTTTCTCAGGAACCGCGTCAGAAACGAGCTCATTCCCCAGCTTGATGATTCGTTCCCGGGTTGGAAAAAGACTGCCCGGGGCATTTCGGAACGACTGAGGCGCGACGATGCGGCCTTGGCAGCCGTCACTGAGGAAGCCCAGGCCAGGCTTTCCTGTCCTGCTTCGCCATCCCAGGATGCCTGCGATGGGGAAGCCTGGGATGGCCCAGGCTTCAATGCCCTGCCTCTTGCGATCCGGCTCAGGCTTCTTGCCGCAGCCTGTTCCCGCCTTGATGGAACAGTGCCCCTAGGTCATCGCTTTCCGGGAGGACGTGTATCCAATGGACTCTTGCTTGCGGCCTGCCGGGCTTTTGAGTCAGGGGTCTCCTGCGAAGGGCATGGGCTCCGCTTCTCCAGCGAAGCTGCATCGCTGCGTGTCTCGAGAATACTTGATCTTGCGGCTGCTGCCGGGTATTTTGTAGTATTGGAAGAACGGGATGTCGGAATCGAGCATCGTTTCGCGTCCGGAATCAGGGTATGGAGCGCCTGGGAGCATGGTGAAGGTCCAGGCGCAGCACTCGGCCTTGATTCCGCCTGTCTGGATTTTCCTGTGGTACTGCGTTCGCGGAGGGCCGGCGACAGGATCGAAGGCAGCTCCGGCTGGAAGCTGGTGGATCGCCTCCTTTCGGGGTGGCGCATTCCTCGGGAGCTGCGTGCGTCAGTCCCCATTGTAGAGGACCGTCGCGGCATCGCCGCTGTGTTTGGATCCTGTTTCGCCGCCGGAAAGACCGGGGCTCGCTACGACCTGCGGATCGCCGGAAGGGGTTCACGGCTTGTGGTTTTCGCGAAAGGAAGGTAGTGCCTTACCATGGATTTTGATGACCAGAACAAGAGCCCCCAGCGCAAGGACAACAACCAGTCCGAGGGGCCATTCCGTGGGAACAAGGCGGCCCTTGCCGTGTTCCTCGCACTCGCCGTCCTTTTTTCCGCCCTCTTCTTCACAGGAGAACGTGACAATTCCCAGGAAATTCCCTACTCGGCCTTCCTGACCCACCTCGACCAGGGGAGTGTCGATACAGTAAAGATCCTCGACCAGGTCGACGTCAAAGGGACGCTCAAGGGAAAGTCGGGGGCGACCTCGCTGTTTTCGACGCGCATTCCCTATGTCGACCTCACCCTTCTCGAAAAGCTCCGGGAAAAAGGCGTCAAGATCTCCGGCGGCGCGCGACAGGCCACTCCCTTGCAGATCCTCCTCGAAGCCCTTCCCTGGCTCTTCGGGTTCTTCATCCTCTGGATGATGCTCAGGCAGGTGCAGGGCAACAACAAGGCCTTTACCTTCGGTAAAAGCAAGGCCAAGCGCTATGTCGAGCCAGCGAAGAAGACTACCTTTGCCGACGTGGCAGGACAGCTCGAGGCCAAATACGAGCTCGAGGAAGTCGTCGATTACCTCAAGAACCCCCAGAAATTTGTCAAGCTCGGGGCGCGCATCCCCAAGGGTGTCCTCCTTGTGGGCATGCCAGGGACCGGCAAGACCCTCCTCGCCAAGGCTGTGGCCGGTGAGGCGAATGTGCCCTTCTTCCACATGTCCGGTTCGGACTTTGTCGAGATGTTCGTCGGCGTCGGCGCGAGCCGTGTGCGTGACCTCTTCGAGCAGGGCCGCCAGAAAGCGCCCTGCATCATCTTCATTGATGAACTTGATGCGGTGGGACGCACTCGCGGAGCAGGCTATGGCGGCGGCCACGACGAGCGGGAGCAGACCCTCAACCAGATGCTTGTGGAGATGGACGGTTTCGAGACCAAGGACGGGGTCATAATCCTCGCAGCCACAAACCGCCCCGACGTCCTCGATCCTGCCCTGCTCAGGCCGGGGCGCTTCGATCGTCAGGTCATCGTGGCCATGCCCGACGTCAAGGAACGCCTTGATATCCTCAAGATCCACATGGGCAAGGTACCCGTGGATCCGGCCATCGACGCCAGGCGCATCGCCCAGGCCACCCCGGGCACCAGTGGCGCCGATCTTGCCAATCTGGTCAACGAGGCTGCGCTTTTCGCGATCCGCAAGGGCAAGGAACTCGTGGAGATGTCAGACTTCGAGGACGCCCGTGACAAGGTCATGATGGGCGCCGCGCGAAGGAGTCTCTTCATCACCGATGACGAAAAGCGGGCCACGGCCATCCACGAGGCGGGCCACGCGCTTGTTACGTATTATGTCGATCATGCAGATCCCCTCCACAAGGTCACCATCGTTCCCCGGGGCCGTGCCCTCGGCCTGGCCATTTCCCTTCCCGAAAAGGATGCCTATTCGCACTCCAAGGGCTGGCTACGGGACTACATGGTCTTCGCCTTCGGGGGCTTCGCCGCCGAAAAGATCGTCTACGGAGAGACCACTACTGGCACTGCCCAGGACATACGGCAGGCAACCGACTTCGCACGACGGATGGTCTGCGAGTGGGGCATGGCCGAGTCGATGGGACCCGTTGCCTATGGACAGGAAGAGGAGCCGATCTTCATCGGCAAGGAGATCGCGCGCCACAAGGACTACTCCGAAGACACTGCGATGAAGATCGACAACGCGATCAAGGACTTCCTCGACGAGGCAGTGGGCCGCTCGATCAAGATCCTAACCGAAAACCGCGACAAGCTCGAAAAGCTTGCCGATGAACTCATCGTCCGCGAGACCCTCCTCGATGCGGACATCAGGACCCTCTTCGGCTTCCCGGAACGGAAACGGGTGGAAGAACTGGCAGCCCACTGAGGGCTCCGGCACGGGCCGCGACGATGATGGAATGATGAGACTTTCCTTTTCGCGCCCATGGTTCTCATTGATCGTCCTCGCTGCGGTCATGGGTGCCCAGCCAGTCGGCGCGGAAGGCTCGGCGATTGATGCCGATGCCCTTTTCCGCTGGACAGGCGCGGCCAAGGCCTTCCTTTATGTGGGTAACTATGACGAAGCCCAGAAACTCGCCGTTTCCGGTCTCGAGGCCGATCCGGGCAATGCTGATCTTCTATTCGTCAGCGCCAAGGCAGGCTATCGATCCAGGGGTCCCGAGGGTGGGCTGGTGCGCCCTGCCCTCGATGCTGTCGCTGCCGCCCTCTCTTCCGGTCGAATGTCCCAGGTGGACCGCGATTCGGCGATCACCTTCCAGGCTAGCCTACTGTCGCGGCTCCACCGCCGGAGTGAGGCACTCACGCTCCTCGGCCGCCTCGGGCCAGCGCCCGATGCCGAGGCCTGGCTCCTGAAGTGTTCCCTGTTGCTTGCCACGGGGCAGGAAGATGCTGCCCTCCTCCAGTTCGAGCGAGCGGTTGCCTCCTTTCCAACAGACCCAGGCTTCCCGCGCCTTTTCTTTTCTTCCAAGGCCTTTTCTCCAGGACCGCGAACCGAGCGGCTCGCTGCACTCTGGCGCCGCTCCTTCGACCGATTGTCCTCCGTCGATCCTGATATCGTCATCCCGATGCTCGAAGCCCTGCCAAGCCGCGAGGCCAGGCGGAACCAGCTCGTGGCCTACCGCGTGATGGGAGGAAAGGCGGGTATCCCGGAACTCATCGAATACGGGGTCCTGGATTTCAAGGCCGGGATCGCCGAGGCCCTGCCTGCCACGGGGCAGGTGGAGCTTTCGACCCTGCGCCATCTCGCGGGACTGCTCCGCGACACCGGGGATGAAGCGGTCTTGGCGGCTGCGCTTGCGGGTTTTTCGGGCAGCATCAGGGAGGACGCCGACGGCGATTCCTTTGCCGAGGCTGTGACGACCTACGACTCGGGCCGCCCTTCCTCATGGCGGCATGATGCGGATCAGGACGGCGCCTTCGAGCTTGCCCTGGGCTTCAGATACGGCGAGCCCGCAACGGTGTCTGCTTCAGCGGATGGAGCCAATTGGGTTTTCAACTACGATGACTATCCGAGCCTGGGAACTGTGGTCCGCGACATGACCGAGGGCTCCCGTTCGGTCTGGACCCTCGCTCCGGATGTCCTGGCCTTTGCACCCTGCCGCCTGGGCGCGGTCGAGGGAATTCCCGGCTCCTTCATCCTGCCGATGGCTACGGAGGCACGGCTCCCCTCTGAGCCTGCCTTGGTCGGTGCAGCCGTCAGGCTTTCGGTCTCGACCATGTCTGAGGCCCTCGAGATCGATCTGGAAGGTGGCAAGGCTGTCACTGCAACGGGTTACATATCCGGACGCATCCTTTCGCGCATCGAGTACCGCGATGGGCGCCCCCTGCAGGAGAGACTTGACCAGGACGGCGATGGTCGCTTCGAGAGCCTCCTCGTCCTCGATCCAGGCTCCGATCCAGCACGGCCCGATGTTCGCGAGACGAGGTCCGACATCGATGGTGACGGCTATGCTGAGTTTGTAGAACTCCTCGGCCCGCCCCTGACCAGGAGCTGGGATCCGGACGCGGATGGACGGGTGGACATCCGCGAGACGAAGCTGCTGGACGGCAGCCTCAGGCGCGAGTTTTCGAGCCGTGGCGACGGGCTTTCGAGCCGTGGCGACGGGCTTTTTGACGAAAGCGTCCTCGTTTCGGCTGACGGTACTGCCCGGGCCTTTGGCCGCGGGGGTCGTTCCATTCCGCTCCTGCCTGACAGCAATCCATCGATCCGCTGGGTCGGGCAGATGCCCTTCGACCTCGGTCCTGGCTTTGTTCCACGCGAGGGCGAGTATGAGGTCCTTGGCATCAGGTACATCCTGTACCCCTTGGGGAAACTCTGGTTCGCGGAAGTACGCCCGTGAGGGCCGCCTTCCTGCGCCGTGCCATGGCTGCACTGGTGGCCAGCAGCCTTCTCGTGATTCTGTCAGGCTGTACCAGCCTTCCCAAGGGCCAGGCTGTTCCAGCGCACTACGGCGAAGTCAAGCAGGCCGAACTCCGCAAGCTGGCCGAGACAGACATGCCCAAGGCCATCGAGGGTCTGGTCGACCTGCTCGGGATTCCTGACGCAGCGTCAGGGGAAATCAGGTCTTCGTTCACGGCCCTTCTGTCGGAGCTCTTGGCTCGGCTTGCTTCGGACTACAGGGCCGCTGTTGCTGAAGGAAAACTGGACAGGGCCCTTAGCCTGCGCCTTTCGCTCCTGGCCCTCGGGGGCGACAGGGAAGCTTCAGCCTGCCTTGACCCTGTCGGCCTCGGGATTGTGGCGGAGGGAATGGTAGGTCTGGCACAGGAGGAGCTTTCGGCTGCGGAAAAGGCAGCAGGTTCAGGTTCCTCCCCACGGGCCGAGCAGCTTCTCCGCGCCCTGCTTAGGGACCTTCATGAGACCGTGGAGGGCGATCCTGGGCTCGGACAGCGTGCCCAGGCTCTTGCAGGCCTTCTCGGCCTCACCTGGTCCGGCCTCCTTGAGGGGTCCCACTTGCTGCGGCTCAGCCCCCGGGAACAGGCAGTTCTGCCTGCTACGGCAGTTCCGACCCTCCGCTCCCTCGAACCCTCGATGGTCGCCGCCGTCGTCAAGGGCGTCGTAACGGTCAGGGTGGACCGGGGCATCAAGATCGAGCAGGGCGTGGGCACCCTCGACCGCATGATCGGCTCGGGCTTTTTCATCGACAGCCGAGGCTATCTCATTACCAATTACCATGTCATCGCAAGCGAGGTCGATCCGACCTACGAAGGCTTTTCGCGTGTCGCCCTCAAGCTGGCGGGGGACAGCGACTCCCGCATACCTGCGAAGGTGATTGGCTGGGACCCCCTCCTTGACATCGCGCTTCTCAAGGTGGACATGAAGCCGGAATATTCATTCCGCATCGGGAGGTCGGGCCTTCCCCCCCAGGGTCAGGCTGTCTACGCCTTCGGTTCGCCCGCCGGCCTTGATTCCACGATTACCTCGGGCATTGTCTCGGCAGTGGGCCGGAAGTTCCTCGAATGGGGCGATGTGTTCCAGATCGATGCCGCCCTCAATCCAGGCAACTCCGGCGGCCCCGTCCTCGACGCTGACGGCGAGGTCCGCGGCATCGCCTTTGCGGGCTTGACCAACTTCCAGGGCCTCAACTTCGCGATACCTGCGGAATGGCTCCTTGCGATCCTTCCGACCCTGTACGAGGGGGGCAAGGTTGCCTGGCCCTGGCTCGGCCTGCAGCTCGGCGATTCGACAGCGCAAAGCCCAGGCCTCGAGGTGCTGTACAGGCATCCATCGGCCTTGGCGAGCATCCATGAAGGCGAGCGAATCCTTTCAGTCGATGGCCACGCACTCTCCAAGGTCGTGGATCTCCAGGCCTATCTCATGGAGCGCCGTCCGGGCGACCTCGTCAGCCTCGAAGTCTCGGGAGCCTCGGGAACGCGCAGGCTGCTCAGGGCTCTCGGGACGCGGCCCGACCATCCCCTGGACAGCGCCATTGCCGGCGACACTCGGGACCGCCTGTTTTTGCCGCTCCTGGGCATGAAAGTCACGAAGATCAAGGGCGGCGTTTTCGACGGCGATTCCTACTCCATCGAAACCGTGCGCGCGGGTTCTCTCGCCGACGAGGCTGGTCTTTCCCCGCGCGACCCCTTCTCGCTCTATGGAATCGCGGTCCATGCCAAGGAGCGCGTGGCCGTTATCCAGTTCTATGTGAAAAAACGCTCATCTGGCTATCTCGAGAGCATGATCCAGATTCCCATCCCCCTCGACGTCACCGACTTCCTCTAGGTCAGGCCGCAGGTCAGGCTACCCGGCCCCGGCCTCCTCCAGGCCCAGACCGGCCTTATCCGAGCACGCTGCGGTAGATCCTCTCTTCGAAGGCAGCGACGCCAGGAGAGCCTGGTGTGCGCGCGTCCCGGCCAGCTGGAATCCTGAAGTCGTCCAGGACACGTGCGGGGCGGTCCGAGAGGATTACCACGCGGTCAGCCACGAGGAGGGCCTCGGTGGGGTCGTGGGTCACGAGGAGGGCCGTGTTGTCCTCGATGGCGCGGAGGTCGAGGAAGAGCTCGATGAGCTCGCGCCTCAGCCTGAGGTCCACCGACTGGAAGGCCTCGTCGAGGAGGAGGAAGTCGTTCGGGTAGGCGAAGGCACGGACCAACGAGGCGCGTTGCCGCATGCCTCCGGAAAGCTCGGCCGGACGCTTCTGCTCGTGCCCCGCGAGTCCTGCGAGCGAGACAAGCCGCATGATGCGTTCCGTGGCCTCTTCCGGACTGAGGCCCGACCCGGAGAGCGCATAACGCGCGTTTTCGAGGACCGAGAGCCAGGGAAGGAGCCGCGGCTCCTGGAATGCGTAGGAAAAGCGCGCCGTGTCGAAGCCCAGCCTCCTTCCTCCGTGCTCCCGGTCCAGCCCTGCGACTATCCTGAGGAGGGTTGTCTTGCCGCAGCCCGAGGGGCCGAGGATGACGACCATCGCGCCTTCCTCGATGGAAAGGTCGATGCCGGCGAGGACCTCGTGTCCGCCGTAGCGCCGGGTAACGCCTGTAAGCTCAAAGGGCACTTTTCCTCCCAATTGCGATGAGGCGGCCGAAGAGCCACTCGGACAGGCCACAGAGGAGGATGGCGGCCAGGGCCCAGGCGAAGACGCGAGGCGTCTCGAGGAGGACCCGCGAGGACTGCATGCCCGTACCGATGGCACGCAGGGGCTGCGAGAGGACCTCGCCGGTGACGACGACCTTCCAGCACAGGCCGATTGCGGAGCGGGCGCCTGCAAGGAGCTGGGGCATGGCAGCGGGCAGCCTGAGCCCGAAGAGCTCCCTCCGCTTTGGAACCCTGAACAAGTGGGACATCTCCAGGAGCTCGCTCGGCGCTGCCCTGGCCCCCTCGGCGGCAGCGCTCGCCATCACGGGAAAGGCCATCAGGAAGGCCGCAAAGACGGGCACGAAGCCCGCGGGGAACCACAGGAGGGCCAGGAGGATGAGCGCAAGAATCGGCGTGGCCCTGATGGTCGTGAGGATGGGCGCGAGGGCAGCCGCGAAGTTCCGTGATATGCCCGCGGCAAATCCGAGGACAATGCCGGCAAGGCAGGAGAACGCGAAGGCCTCGAGTCCGCGGGCGAAGGTGGCAGCGAGGGCTGGCCCGAACTCGCGCGACAGGACGAGCTTCAGGAATTCCGCCATGACCAGGAGGGGCGAGGGCAGGATGATGTCCGCCCCGACCCTGCGGGCGGCGAGCTGCCAGACGCCCAGGAGGATGGCAGTGGACAGGACTCCCATGCCGAGCGAGCGAAGGCGGCGCCCGCCACCCGGGGGCTTATTTGAAGCGTGCGTAAAAGGCAGCCTCGGGCAGCTTTCCGCCGATGGAGGCGGGAGCCGCTTTCAGGAACTCGGACAGGAGGGCTTCGACCTGGGCTCGGGCAGCTGGCGCTTCCTGGTAGGTGAAGTTGCATCTGGGGATGGAGAGCGTCGCAAGGGCTGCCTTTACGCCAAGCTCGTGTTTCTCCACGAGGAGGCCTGCTGCCACAGGTTCGCGTTTCGTCGCATCGATCGAGGCATGGACTGCATCGAGGATGCTTCTGATGTCTGCCTGTGAGAGAGCTGCGTCGGTCCTGAACACGAGGGCTGTCATCGGATAGTCCGGCATTCCCGTGGAGGCCTTCCAGAGGGCTCCGAGAGCGACGGGTGAGCGGAGCGCGGGGTTGGCCATCCTGGCGATCGTCGAAAAGGGTTCGGGCAACACCGCGTTTTGTATCTTGCCAGCGGCTACAGCGGCGGCCATCTCGGGATAGGGGAGGGCATAGGCAAGGTGGAGGTCTGCGTCGGGATCGAGCCTGGCGTCGCGGAGAAGGCGTCTCATGAGGAAGTCGGGTGTCGCTCCCTGCCCGGCTACGTCGAGCTCGGAGCCCCTGAGGTCTGCCAAGGTATTGATCCCGGGATCATTGGTCAGGAGGGAGAGCATCCCGTTGCCGATGATCGCGCCGAGGACGAGGGGTATGCCTGCCGACCTGAGTTTCGCTGCCATGTTGATGGGCAGGACCGCCACCTGGTATTCCCCGCCTATGACCTTGGCAGCCATGATGTCTGCACTCGGAACAGCGATCATCTGGACTGATCGACCGTCAGCCAGGCGGGGAGGGGTTTCGTAGAGATGGGCCAGTCCGATGCCGCTCGGTCCCTTGAGCGCGGCGAGTATTGGTGGGCCGTCGGCAAGAAGGGGAAGGGCCGTGGCGAAGATTCCGGCAAGCACCAGGCTGGATCGGAGCATGGTTTTTTTTGTCATTGGAAAACCGGAGCATTTCATTTGTGTGCCTCATGTGCGAGAGTATATGGAGAGGCCCGTCGTGTAAAGAAAGCGGGCGCGATTGTCTTTAGGAGGCCTAAGGATGTTCAAGGGGCTGACCTCGAGGGCGCAGAAGATGCTCACCCATGGCTGTCAGGAGGAGGCACGCCGCTACCACGCCGAGCAGGTCCTTCCCGAGCATGTCATCCTCGCCATCCTTGCCGATGCGGACAGCGGCGCCGTCACCATCCTCCGTTCACTCCGCATCGACATCACCGCACTTTCCCGCGCCATCGAACGCGAACTCGAGCGGAGGCAGGGCAATTTCATACCCGGGGATATCCCCCTGTCGCGGAGAAGCAGGAGCCTCCTTGAGTCGGCTGCCGAGGAGGCCAGTCATTCCAATTCCGAGTACATAGGTACCGAGCACCTCTTCCTCGCGGCAGCCCGTGAGCAGGGTAGCAGCCTCTCGGTCCACTGTTCACAGGACGGCCTTTCGGTCGAGGGCCTGCGCCGTGCCATCACCCTGTACCGCGAGGGCCTGAACCCGCGTCCTGCGCCGGAACCGGCCCCGCACCAGGGAGCCACGGCGCAACAGGCCGGCCACCAGGGCAAGGCCTTCCCCCAGAAGACCCCCCTCCTTGAGGAGCACTCCCGCGACCTCGGCCTCCAGGCCCGCGAGGGCCGTCTCGATCCGGTCATCGGCCGCTCCGCGGAGATTGACAGAGTTATAAGGATCCTTTCACGGCGCGGGAAGAACAACCCCGTCCTCGTGGGCGAACCGGGAGTGGGGAAGACCGCCATCGTCGAGGGCCTCGCGCAGAGGCTCGCGCGGGGCGACGTGCCCGACGGCCTGGCACGCAAGCGCCTCCTTTCCCTCGACCTCCCCTCCATCGTGGCGGGCACGAAGTACCGGGGCGAGTTCGAGGAGCGCCTGAAGCGCATCATGAAGGAGATAGCCCAGGCGGGGAACGTCATCCTCTTCATCGATGAACTGCACACGGTCATCGGAGCCGGTGGCGCCGAGGGCAGCATCGACGCATCCAACATGCTCAAGCCAGCCCTGTCGCGCGGCGAGATCCAGTGCATCGGCGCCACCACCCTGGACGAGTACCGCAAGTACCTCGAAAAGGATGCGGCCCTCGAGCGGCGCTTCCAGCTCATCGTCGTGGGCGAGCCCGACGGCGCCGAGAGCCGGACCATCCTCGAGGGAATCAAGACCAGATATGAGGAGTTCCACGGCGTAAGCTACTCGCGCCCCGCCATCGACGCCGCCGTCGAGCTTTCCCAGCGTTATGTCCCCGAGCGCCGGCTTCCCGACAAGGCCATCGATCTCCTTGACGAGGCCGGAGCCTACAGGAAGCTTGCCAGTCCAAAGCGTCCCCCCGAATTGGCCCAGATCGAGGCCGAGATCGGCCGCCTTACTGAAGAGAAGCTCGGCCTCGTTTCCACGCAGAACTACGAGAAGGCCGCCGAGATCCGCGACCGCGTGCGCATCCTCAAGGCGAGGCTTGAGGCCCTGCGAAGCGCATGGATCGATGGAGGGGGCACGGCGACCCAGCCTGTCACCGAGGAGGACCTTTTTCACGTGCTGTCGGAGTCGACTGGCATACCCCTCGGACGCCTCGCCGAGAGCGAATCGGAGCGACTCATCCATATCGAGGCCGAGATGCACCGCCGTGTCATAGGACAGGATGAGGCCATCCGTGTCGTCGCCTCGGCCATCAGGCGCTCGCGCGCTGGCGTCTCGAACGGGCGCCGGCCCCTGGGCTCCTTCATGTTCCTCGGGCCGACCGGCGTCGGAAAGACCCTGGTCGCCAAGGCTTTGGCCGAGTACCTCTTCGGCAGCGAGGATGCCCTCGTCCGCATCGACATGTCCGATTTCATGGAACGTCATAATGCTGCGCGTCTGGTCGGAGCCCCCCCCGGCTATGTCGGCTACGACGAGGGCGGCATGCTCACCGAACGCATCAGGCGGAGACCCTACGCGGTGGTGCTCTTTGACGAGATCGAGAAGGCCCACCCCGAGGTCTTCAACATACTCCTCCAGCTCCTCGAGGAGGGCGAGCTCCGCGACAGCCTCGGCCACGCGGTGTCTTTCCGAAACTGCGTCATCATCATGACGAGCAACGCGGGAGCACGGGAGATCGCCATCGGCGGCCTGGGCTTCCACGCTGAGGAGCGCCTTCTTTCCTATCCGGAAGTACGGTCGGCCGCCCTGTCGGAGCTCAAGCGGAAATTCAACCCCGAGTTCATCAATCGCCTCGACGACACAGTCGTCTTCAGGCCCCTTGACCGTGCCGAGGTCGGCAGGATCCTCGACCTTGAATTGTCAGAGTTAGGACGAAGGCTTGTCGCGCGGGGCATCACCCTTTCGGTGGGAAGCTCTGGCAGGCAGTGGCTCGTCGCCCACGGCTATAACCCAGCCTACGGTGCGCGCCCCATGCGGAGGCTTTTGCAAGCAGAAATCGAGGATCCGCTCGCAAGCATGATCCTGGAGGCACGGGTAGGGGTCGGAGCTGTTGTAACGGTGAGGGTAGTGAAGGACAGGATCCAGCTAGGGGTGAAGGGAGCATCCGTGAAAGATGCAATTGCGAAGGAATCGGGCGGCCGGGAGGGAAGGGCTGCGGTGCGGCGGTGAGGTCAGACCCTCAGTGCTCCCATTCGGATGACAAACATGGAAAGAGGTGCTTACTCGTTGCTCAAGGCTGAAAGATCGAGGGGCTCAGAGACCTTGCCTTTGCCGCGATTCTGCATGCTCGAGTCCATCATTGCCATGGTCAGTGCGGACAGTTCGAAGGGTGCTATAAGTACGCGCGGTTCGAGAACAATCCGTCCATCGAGAAACTTTTGGACGTGGCAGTGGTCAAAGCAGGCGCCGCGGAGCGTCACACGGTCATCTTTCAGCCACCCAAGGGAGGGCATCGAAGGAAGCAACGTGAGCTTGCACCCAAGGCAGGGCGGGCGTATCATGAGCCATCTTGTTCCTGCGTCAGGCTGGACGAACGCCAACAACAACTATGGCTTTCGGGTTGTGAGTGGGGCTCACTAGCATACCTTCGACGCGAATCTGCCACCTTTACGGATGTGGCGGCGCACAGAAGGAATCCATGCCGCCTGTAGTCCAGCCCGGTTTGCTCCGGGCGAATAGGTCTTCGGGAGCTGGCGTCCGCGGCAGTACTCGGCGCGGCCGTCACTTGCCTATTATATTCTAATGCGTACGGCACGGCTCGCCGACTGCTGGCCCTCAATCGCAAGCTTTGAAGCCCTCTGCACTGCATGGAAAGAGGCTCGCAGGCACAAGCGCTACGCCCGTTCGTCCGCCGATTTTTCCTGGAACGCCGAAGCCGAGTTGCTCCGGCTTCGCGACGAACTCCAGACAGGAAATTATGCTCCAGGTCCTTATCGTCTTTTCTCCATCCGCCAGCCCAAGCCGCGCATCATCGCAGCCTCACCCTTCCGCGACCGCATTGTCCACCACGCTCTTGTCGCCGCCATCGAGCCGACCTTTGAGTTCTGTTTTATCCACGACTCCTACGCCACACGAGTCGGCAAGGGCAGCCATGCGATCGAACCCTCGCGCTCGCCGACCTTATCATCGACCACTCCCCCGAATCGACGGACCGCTACATGGCAAGCTATCCTAGTGATGATCCTGCAGACCCACAGGCCCGCCACGCCGGCATTCCCATCGGCAACCTGACCAGCCAGTTCTTCGCCAACGTC